>DHIR01000087.1 GCA_002403905.1 Mucilaginibacter sp. UBA4741 | reverse complement strand
TTAGAACCCTCTCCTTTGGAGAGGGCAGGTTGAGGCATTACCCCCCGCTAACCGGCGGTATTATAGCTATTTCATCGCGCTCATGTATGGTATCGCCATCTAACGCGTATTCATTATTTACGGCTACCATATAAGTAGCCAGCTTTTTCAATTGCGGGTATTCTTTTTCTAACAGGTATTTTAAATTAGATATGGTTGCATCATTAGTTAATTCGGCAGTAACTAATGAGCCGCCAAAAATATCTTTTGCAAGGCCAAATGCTAAAATGTTAACTTTCATAAGATTATCCTAATGCAAATATGCAAGAAAGATCTGTTTTAAAATAATCAAATTAATAGTCTTTCACATCAATGCTTTGAAAATTATTGGCTTCATTTTTAGTAATATATAAAATATTTATTTAAATCTATAAAGTATATATATTAAGTAGTATATTTGAATTGTAATTGAGATATAAACATGCTACACGGTAAAACCATCATCTTTATCCAGGTTCTTTCAGGACGCTTTGACTTAGGTACGCGAATGCGTTATTGTTGTTGCTAATTGCATACAACCGTCCTGCATCTATTCACACCTATTGTCAACTTTCAATTTATTAAAACATGTTAACTACTATAAGCAAATACCCATTTTTTGATCTTTCAGAAATTATATCTGATAACGATATTCCCTTTAAACCGTACAAAGCGCTAAAGCCCGTTAAAACTGGTAATTTAAGGGGTAAATACGGCGTTGAGCAGTTAAAACAACTGAATGCTGCTCAAAGCGAAATAAAAGCAAATGGCGGTAATTTATTAGTCCTTACTGATGAAGCTGGGGATGACCAACTGGCAAAAATTACCTGGGAACATAGTTTATCCCTGAATTTTTATCGCGACATAAATAACGAGATAGCAAGCAAATTTAGAGTTTACTCAGAAAACGATCCAACCTGGAACAGGTTCTCGGGGATAGACGTTAATATACCTTTACTGGCTGTTTACGTAATTGATACTGACAGGCATATAGTTTACGATCACGTTAACCGCGATCTGTCAAACACATTTATAGCTGATGATATTATTGGTGCGGTTTATAATGCCGCGCTTACTATTAATCATAGAAAATCAGCATAAAATACTATTTGGTTTGGTTTACAGTAGAAAATAAAGCCGCTTCATCCTCCCCGATGAGCGGCTCTTTTCATTTTTTAGTATCTGCGATAATGGCGTACACCGTGGCGATAATAATAATGACGCCTTACTACAACTCTTGATCGTCCAGACGATCTTACTACAACTCTTCCTCGTGGTGGTGGCGGTGGTGTTCCTAAATGAATATGTGGTGCGGGTGGTGGTGGCGGTGTCCCTAAATGAATACGGGGTAATGGCGGGTGAGGCGGTGGTGGTGGAAGCCTGATCTGGGCCTCGGCTATTGTAAATGTACAAGCTGTAATTGCAGTTATAAATAATACTTTAATAATTTTCATAATGTTAATGTATTTGTAATATGTTTAGCCGATATGATTGACTATAGTTATAACTTATAATAACAGAAACGGTTTTAAATAAAACTGCATTATTAAAATAAACGTTTTTAATAGTAATTGGTTTATAGTCAAACAAAACACCTGTATGCGCTATCTCACTATAATAATGATACTATCTACTTCCATATCTGCCCTTGCCCAATCGCGACAAATTAATGGAGATATGATGGTGGATGGTAATAAACGTTTTTTTTTAATTTATGTACCGTTTACAGAAAAAGATCATAAAATGCCATTGGTTATTTCGCTTCATGGCGGTCTTGCCAGTCCGAAAGGTATGTTTCACCTGGCAGATTTCAGGCCGATTGCTGACAGGGAGAAATTTATTGTTGTATGCCCGGGATCCAAACGTATTTGGCATGACGGCGCAGATTTGCATGGTATTGATGATGTTAAGTTTATAGATCAATTGATAAGTTATATCATAAAAACATATAATGCCGACCCGGAAAGGGTATATGTTACCGGTATATCTAACGGTGGATTTATGACGGCAAGATTAGCTTGCCAATTAAACCGGCGGATAGCCGCTGTTGCAATGGTGGCAGCGACATTAGATATTGGAGAGGGATATGACTTGGGCAGGCCCATACCGGCGCTCTATATGCACGGAACCGCAGATCCGATAGTTCCTTACAAAGGCGGCAAATTGTTCGGTAGAAACGCTTATTCGCAGGATGCGGTGATTGATAAATGGGTTGCCTTAAATAATTGCAATAAAACCGCATTGATTACTACTATACCTGACAAGGCAAATGATGGTACCAGTATAGTTAAAGAAGAATACCTCAATCCTAAAACCGGGATAAAAGTTGTTGGCTATACCATAATAAACGGTGGCCATACCTGGCCCGGCGGCTGGCAGTATTTGCCTAAATTTATTATAGGTAAAACAACGCATAACCTAAATGCCTGCGAAGAGATCTGGGGATTTTTTAAAGGGTATAAATTGAATTTTAAAAGTTAAGAGTAGATTTTAGATTAAGTGTGTCATTGCGAACGAAGCAATCGCACGCTGCAGTTCTCCTTGCGATTGCCACGCCCGTTCCTCGCAGCAATGACAAATTTTTTCGAAAATGAAAAGACTGGTGATCCACTTTGTATGATCCACTCTGTTTGGTCAAAAAGTAAAATATTTACATAAGTAATTTATTTACAATTGTTTACACTTACTTATTTAAAGTATTAGTAGTGATTCAAAGTGATCCACTAATTTTTTTAAATATCTTATTTACAGTAAATTAACTAAAAAGGTGATCCAGGTGATCCACTTTTTTATGTGGATCACCTGATCTTAAAAAAGATTAAATATTATTCAAATAGCCTGTATATTTTGTTTCTTTGTTACATGAGCATAACCGTTACAGCAGATAAAGTGAAAGCAGGTCAGGAGCAAAAGCTGCAACAGTTGTTGGTTCATTTAAATGCCAATTCTCCGTTTTATAAAGAGTTGTTTACCAAGTATCAGATCGACATCAATTCGATAAAAACAATTGAAGATCTGGCCGCTATTCCAACCACCAGTAAAGAAGATCTGCAAAAGCGTAATGATGATTTCCTTTGTGTAAGCGGGGACAAGGTTATTGAATACGCTTCCACATCAGGTACTTTAGGCAGTCCGGTTACCATCGCGCTTACAGATAATGATCTTAACCGCTTAACCCTTAACGAGTACAACTCCTTTATTTGTGCCGATGGCACAGATCAGGACATTTACCAGCTCATGCTAACGCTGGACAGGCAGTTTATGGCGGGTATAGCTTATTACTCAGGCTTGCGCAAGTTAGGTGCAGGGATCATTCGTTTAGGTCCCGGAGTGCCTTCTTTGCAGTTAGAAACCATACAGCGTTTAAACCCTACCGCAATAGTAGCGGTGCCATCCTTTATCTTGAAACTGATACAGTTTGCAAAAGATGCCAACATCGACCTTAATAAAACATCCGTTAAGAAGGCCATTTGTATAGGCGAGAACATCCGTAATACAGACTTCTCCTTTAATATACTCGGAAAGAAAATTACCGAAGCCTGGGATATACAACTGTATTCGACTTACGCCTCAACCGAAATGCAAACAGCGTTCACCGAGTGTCGTGAGGGTCATGGCGGCCACCTGCAACCAGAATTGGTGATAGCAGAGTTATTAGACGAAGAGAACAAACCCGTACCCGCAAACACTCCCGGCGAGCTAACCATTACCACGCTTGGCGTAGAGGGTATGCCCTTACTACGCTATAAAACCGGGGACATCTGTATGTACAATGACGAGCCATGCGCCTGCGGACGCACCAGTTTACGTTTATCGCCAATAATTGGCCGTAAAAAGCAGATGATCAAGTTCAAGGGTACAACGCTGTACCCGCCCGCCATGTTTGACCTGCTGAATGAAATGGAAGAGGTGTTGGATTATGTGGTAGAGGTATATTCGAATGAAATAGGTATGGATGAGGTACTGCTTCACTTACTGCCATTAGATGATAGCAAAGCTTGCGATAACCGGATAAGAGCCTATCTGCAAGCGCGTTTACGGGTTAGCCCACATGTTAGCTATATATCTGCAGAACGGCTGCAAAAAATGCAGTTTCCCGAAGCTGTACGTAAACCGGTTAAGTTTATTGATAAGCGGGTATAGGTGATTCACAAAATAGAAATACGGCATGAATCACTTTTGGCCTTATACGTCTATAGTTTTTTTTTAAACCTATAGACGTATAAGACAACCATGTCCGGCCATAGCTTTACACTTTTGAAATAGTCGGTAAATTATTCTCCAGCATACCTGAGCACACGTTCGAGCAATGCCGCTGAGATATGGAAATTAGTTTGCTGGATACGGTCAAAATAAGGCCGGAGTAAAGGGATAAGTCCCTGGTTTTTAGCAATGACTAACAGGCCGATGGTACCTGTTACCGGTAGCCCTAACTTTTCAGCAAATCGCCGGGCATCGGCATCATCTAAAATCAGGTAATCATAAGAGATTTCCGCAGCCAAAGCAATCGCGCTGGCTTCGCCCGGATCAATAAATTTTAGGTATTCTTGCTGAAGCGATTTATTGCCGGCCTCCTGAATCTGTACCCACTCTGGTAAGGGGAATTTAAATTCGGCTGCAATTTCGGGCGTAGTGACCACCCCTGAAAAAAGTTCATGCAAAATTTCGAGTGAATCCAGTTTGCGCAACAGGCTAAAGCAACTTGTATCGGTAATAATAACTTTAGAACTTCCGGGCATCGTTGATAGCAGCTTCCGCGCTTGCGTCCATAAAATGGACACCGTAATTTAACAGTATCTCCGCAAAATCCCATTTTTCCATACCAACCATCGTTGCGGCTTTGCCCAAAGTGATCTTACCCGCTTCATACAACTTGGCTGCAATAAAACGGGCGGTTTCCACATGTTCCCTTTCGAGTTCATCCGGAACCTGTAATGTCATTGTAGTCATAGCGTAATTATTAATAAACAGTTAAAGATACGTATAAATCATTAATTATGAAAAGATAACTCATTAGCGTTAGTCCAGGATTGCAAATTAAAAGTGGTCGAAAGATTTGAGGCGCTTTTTTAAGAGCCAGCGGCTCGACAAATCTTGTAACGCCTGGTTTTAACCCGGTGTGTAAGCCACGCTCAAAAAAATTAAGTTGCCAATAACGCCAAAAAGTTTAGGCCGCCAATCTTTCTCTATTACTGCCGCACGGTATTTAACCGCAAAAACCGTTTGCAGGTAAATTTGATGATAGGTATTTGCCATTTACGTTAAATTTATATGGGGCGAGCTATGGCTCTTTTAATTATTTAGTTTTTCCCCTCAACGGATTAAAATCCGTTGCTACAATATTTGGTCGAGGCTGCGCCACTATTATGCGCTTCATGACACGATGTCCATCATAATCCCCCTCGTTTTTTGGATTGTTAAAAGCAATATAGAGAAAATATTGTCAATTTTTCAATAGCCTGCCCGGGGAGATTTATTTTATTGATTGGTAACAGGTTGTAAAAAGCAAATGAGTACGCCACGCTTTTGCCTGCGCTACATACTCACGCAAGAGGGGCTGTATACTCGCGCGCGAGGAGAAGAACTTAATGCCGGCTAAGACGCGGTTTTTTAATATGCCATCATATTTTATCCTCATTTGTATAAAATTTCGGTGTCCCTTCTTCTGGAAGTTTAAGACCTGATTCTCTCCATTTTTTTATAGTGTCATTAGCTTTTAGGTTTTTATTTCCTAGTATTGCTAGCTGACGAAGACCGTAACGTTCTAATGAAGCGTCCAGCAAAGCCTGATTGAATCCCATACGACCTGTCACATTGCACAATCTATCAATAGTTTCTCCTATATAGTCAGGACCTTCGTTGATAATTGTTTGAATCTGAAGATTTTTACTTTCTTGTTTTGAAAAAGGGGAGGTAGAACTTGCATATGCGCCAGCATCTTTAAGGCCTGCTTTATATTTAGCGCCGTCAATTGTCATATACAAACAGTAAATAACCCCATATTCTAAAGGTAATGCCACTATCCACCATGCCCAATGTATAACGCCAAAGATTCTTATTAAAATCAAAATTATTCCCAACAATCCAATCCCTCCAGTAAATGTAAACTTGATTAATGCCAAAAAGAATGTCTTAATCAGATTTATAAAAGATAAACTTTTCATATTCTTTATTTTTTTATTGAGATTGTTAACCCGAAAATGGATTTAACAATTGCATACTACCCATAAAAGTACGCATGTTTTTGTAATCCCAAGATTCATTTTCAATTATTATTCCTCACATTTAAGCCTGAGTGTGCAGCGCTGGCCCGCGCTGCCACACACTTGTGTCATAGCCATTACCTGATTCAGGCGTGAGCATGCAGCGCAAAGGCCAATAGCGTGGTGTGCTCATGCCCCATTGATAGGTAACAAACTATGCAGGTTTAAAATGCTTATATATATCGGTCAAAGCACATCCAAAATAGTTAGCGGGCTACCTGTCAGCGGCGCACGAGTGCTCGGCTGCACAGCCCAACGCTGCACACTCGCGCGCAATGTCACTAAGTTAAGACATAA
>DHIR01000148.1 GCA_002403905.1 Mucilaginibacter sp. UBA4741 | reverse complement strand
GCATTACACGACATAGGTACGATGAACGCCAGCAAGAGTAAAAGTTTCTTCATGGTGAAGTGATTTAAGGTACTACTAAGATAGCATTTGTTATATCTTCTACAAACATCGTAATTGTCTCGTCACAAAGTTAACTGACCCACCAGCATATAGACACTACGTTCAAGGTAGTATAACGTAAATGGGTATCCCAAAGGGAACCCACCACATTTACTTATCTCTCCACCTTGTCTAAATGCTGATGATCAGCAGTGAGTCTGTTCGAGAATTTCCTCGACCTTAAAAACTTACTGCAATGACAGACATTAAACTACTACTCAAAGAATTTGAACGCTTCGCCTATGGACAATCCTTACAATCTGCATTTACGGAATTACTTGATTGGATGTTGTTACCTTTTAGAAAATGGGATAGTGCTGAACTACAAAACCAAGCTTTAGAAACCTATCAAACTCACCCTAAAGCAATCCATTTAGTGAAGCTATTAGAGCTTATTGGCGATGCGTCAGAGGGCTTTTGTGACCCGTTGGGAGAACTGTATCAACAATCAATATCGAGCGGACACAACGGTCAATATTGGACTCCTGAACCTATCTGTGATATGATCTCTGATGAGTGGTGATACTTTAAAAGATGGTCAAAAGGTCTTAGATCCTGCATGTGGAAGTGGACGCATGTTGTTAGCAGCTGCAAAACGAAACCGGTTCGCGTTGTTCTATGGTGCTGACCTGGATAACACTTGCTGCAAGATGGCTTTAGTCAATATGTTGCTTAACTCGCTTACGGGCGAGATAGCGCACATGAATAGTTTAAGTAATGAGTTCTTTACAGGTTACAAAGTGCTGACCACTTTAGTTAATGGATTTAACATTCCATTCTATGTTGAGTTTGCAGAACCTGAGTTAAGTCATATTTGGCTACATCCGTTAAAGGTCAACCAGAATAAGCCGGTATTCAAAGAATTGTTTCAACCAATTAGAGCTGGTAATCCGACCAATGGCGTACAGGGTAGCTTGTTTTAATTACCAGTTTATAACTTCGATGCGATTATGGGCGTAACCACCTATATTTCTTTTCGTTGTTTTGGACGGTTTGTATGCATGCTAAACCTTACAAACGTCCGATGAGCCTGGCGGGGGCCTTGTCTCACGTCCACATCCCTGAATTAAATCATGTCTTGAAATCAGTAAGATTATAAAGCCGTTTGTACTGAAATATTTTAACTTGTAATTAAAATAGCGAAACATCATTTTTTTTTCCAATATTACCTTGCTATTTGAAGTATACCCCAACTTTAGCCAGCATGCATACCTTACCTAGAACATGTTTAAATATTTACTAGTCGTATCTCTCCTTTTCAATTCATTGTTTGGGTTTCCAGCTTCTGTAACGCAACCAACTGTTGAGGGAATTTTCAAGCCTAATAATGCTTGGCTTGGTTCTTTGTGGTTTAATAACCCTTACCGCCCATTTACTGTAACAATTACTACTGCTAACGGTTCGACCGGTATCTGCCCAGGTGGAACCTTGGTGCTGACAACCGGTCCGGTCGTGCCTGGCTCAACATATCAATGGTTTAATAATGGAACGCTGATAGCGTCAGCTATACAATCGGACTATACCGCAACAGTTGTCGGATCCTACACAGTAACAGTTACTACCGCCGGTGTCCCAGATACTTCGTCCCCTTTCATTGTTATACTATTACCATCACCTGTCGCTGGATTTACACATTCCACAGATAACCAATGTAGCTCTATGCCGCTCGCATTTACAAGCACGTCAACTGGCAGCAACCTGACCTATGCTTGGGATTTTGGTGACCCCAATTCAGGTCCAACTAACAACACTTCAACTCTGCAAAATCCAAATCACAAATTTGTTGGTAATGCCGGAACCAGCACTCAAACCTTCACAGTCCGCCTGACGGTTACCAATGATCTAGGCTGTGGCAATTCAATCACCGCAAATGTCCGCACCCTGCAAAGGCCGGGTACGCAGTTGAATGGCAATACTAACACATATAACGGTGAAACCTATTTCACTGATTGTACGGGTGGAGCAGCAACAATGGTATTTAGTAATCAATCCAGTACCAAAGCCACTAACACCGCTTACACGATAAAATGGGGTGATAGCACACCGGATTTTATAGGGAATTCCGGATTCACAGGCACTACCAGCCATCCGTATGTGGTCGGCAATTATTTTTTAAGTTTCATAGTAACCGGGAGTAATGGGTGTATTGATACAACTAATTACAAGGTATTCGTGGGCGGGAATCCGTCGGTAGGACTAGGAAACCCGGGAAACACTTCCACTTGTACCGGTACATCGATAACATTCCCGGTAACCAATACGGCCAACAATCCGCCGGGCACTACTTACACGGTAACTTTCAATGATGGCACTACGCCCAAAGTATATACAACTGCCCCTGATACGATCACACATTATTTTAATAAATCATCCTGTGGAACGACCAGCGGCGCATATAGTAATTCATTCTCTGCAACAATTGTTGCCAGCAACCCCTGTAACAGTTCAACAGCATTGGTTTCGCCTATCTATGTGTCACAAAAGCCACAAGCGCTTTTTAATACCTCTAAAGACATTAGTTGTGTAAATAACATCATTACTTTTACAAATACCAGCCTGGGGAACAATGTTTCCAATAATAACTGTGCTGCCAGTAAATTCGTTTGGACCGTTTCACCCGCCACCGGGTGGATAGCGACGGCTTCGGATTTCGGCGATGATGCCGGTGGATCCGCGCAGTCCTCTCTCTGGCAAGCGGGGGCGACAATTTTACCGGTGCGGTTTACTTCGCCTGGAACCTATACTATTAAATTGCAGGTTGGCAGCAATTTGTGTGGCAATGATGTGATCACCAAAACTATTTGTATCAATGCCGCACCAACAGCTTCTTTTACGACTGATGTTGCCGCTGGTTGCGGCCCTTTGGCGGTTAAAGCTACGAATACCTCTCCATTGCCGAATTGCGGAAATAATACCTATCAGTGGACTGTTTCGCCGAATTCGGGTTTTTCCTATACAAATGGAACTAGCGCTACCTCCGTGAATCCTGAATTTCTGTTTAACAATGCCGCTACATATACCCTGAGCCTGGTAACCAAAAACTCTAACGGTGATTGTACATCTGCCACTTTTTCAAAAGCCATCACCATTACCGTAAAACCGACAGTGTCGACGATCACCGCCGCGGCTTCCGTCTGTGAAGGCAATAGCTTGTCACCATCAGCGACCGTAACATCAAGCGGTACGACTACTTACTTATGGACCTTTCAGGGTGGAACGCCTTCAACTTCGACGAGCCTGAATCCCGGAGCGGTTACCTATACAACTGCCGGAGCTTATACAACTACGCTGGAAGTTACCAATAGCTGCGGCACGACGACGGTTACTAAAGCCGTTACGGTAGCTGTCAAACCAACGGTGAACCAGCTAGCCAATGTCCAGTTCTGCGCCGGCGACCCCAGCGGCTCGATTGGTTTCATCGGTTCACCTGGCGCGACCTTTAGCTGGACCAATAGCAATACCAATATCGGACTAGTTGCCTCGGGGACCGGAAATATTGCCAGTTTTACAACTAAGAATACCGGTAATGTACCCATTACGGCCACGGTCACCGTAACACCCGGTGGTGGCTGCAGTGGGGTACCTATGACTTTTACTATAACAGTTAACCCTCGACCGACAACCGCCACTACTGACCCTGATGCAAAAATTTGCATAGACGTTTTCCAGCTAAACGGCAACGCGCCTTTAGTTGGCACCGGTTCCTGGACACAAACCAGCGGACCTGCTGCCGCTTTAACTGATCAGGCAGCGCGGAACGCGACCGTTAGCGGCCTGGTGAAAGGAACACACTACCAATGGACCTGGACCATCAGCAATGGGACCTGTACAGCCAGCGCCAAGGCGTTTAACCTGGATGTACTCAATGATATCGTCAACACCATCAAAACCGACGCAACGGCTACCTGTCCCGGGCAAAGCGTTCACCTGACCACGGATGTGCTCTTGGGCGGCGACGTGACCAGTGGGATGGCTGCCAGTTACAGCTATATCTGGGAAAGTTCGACCGATGGGGTAAATTGGTCGACCGTAACCAATGCCACTACTGCTAATTTAACCGTAACGCCTGCGGCCAATGTTTCTTATAGGCGAAAAGTCAGGAGCTATAGTCAATGCGAAGTGATAAGCAACGTAATCGCTATCACACTCAACGCCGGGGCACCAACGGCTGCGGCGGGAAGCCCGTTGACCATCTGTAATCAAACTCAGGCCCAGCTTCAGGCCAATGATCCCGGCGCCGGCTTTACCGGCACCTGGACGGATGATGCTACCGGCAGCAACTTGACCTTCAGCCCGGACGCGCATGCTTATAATGCGACCGTCAGCGGCTTGCTGCCGGGGCAAGTCTACCACCTGACCTGGACGATCAATAGCGCTTCCTGTGGTTTGACTACCTCTAAGCTGACACTCACCGACCTTGCCCCGCTGACAAATAACCTCGCGCCTACGCAGGCTACCTATTGTTTTGGACAGGCCGTTACGGTAAGCGGGACGGCAACCGGCGGTACCAGTAGTTATACCTATACTTGGGAAAGCAGCCCCGACCAAGTTAGCTGGACGATGGTTGCTGGTCAGTCTGCTGCCAGCCTTAGTCGAACTGCCGCACAAACTTTGTATTACCGTCGAAACGTTTTCTCTAGTGCCTGCAGCCTAGTAAGTAATGCGGTCCAAGTGATCGTTTTATCGGCAATTTCCAATAATACCATTTCAGCCGCACAACAAATTTGCAATGGTCAGCCTATTAACTTGTTGAGTGGCTCAGCGCCAACCGGCGGTGACGGCAGTTCCTATACTTATCAATGGCAACAAAGTGCAGATAACAACAACTGGACGACGATTTCCAGTGCACAAGCATCCGATTATCAACCGTCCGGTGTCAGTCAAAGCACCTATTACCGGCGACTGGTCTCCTCGGGCTTATGCAGTGGCGCACAGCAAAATATCAGCGCGAGCGTAAAAATTACGATCAATCCAAATGCAAAGGCGGAATTCACCGCGAGTACCCTCAGTGGCTGTATCCCGTTCAACCTGAAGAATGTAATAACCGGCGTCCCGCATGATGATGTGAACAGTACTTATACCTGGCTGGCCAATGGCAGCGTGATCGGCACCGGCTCTGTCTTCCCGGCATATACCGTTACTACCGATGGCACCCAGGTGGTCATCAAGCTGGTAACGACCAGCAAGTTTGGTTGTGATACCAATAGTATGTCTAAGACCTTTCAAACCACCAAAGGGGTTGTGGCCGCTTTCACCAAAGACCAGGTCAGCGGTTGCGGGCCTCTCCTGACACATTTTACGAATACATCGGCACCAATCGGCGGCGGTAGCTATAGCTGGAATTTTGGCAACGGTTCCACCTCCTCGCTGGCACAACCAGCTGCTGTCACCTTTCAACCCAATCCAAAAGGCGGCGATACGACCTATTACATCAGCCTGAAAGCTGTTACTAGCTGCGGGATCGCCACTTTTAAAGATTCTCTTACTGTTAGTGCCAAACCGAAAGCTATTTTTACGCCTGACCAAACCTCAGGTTGCTCGCCGTTTACTGTACATCTAACCAATCAGTCCCGAGGTAAAGGGAATAATTATACTTTTAGTTTTGGCAATGGTGACCAGCTTACGCGTGCCGATAACCAGGCGGTACAATATGTTTACAACACCACGAAAACGGACACGTTAATCTTAAAACTCGTCGCCGAAAATGGTTGTGGTAAGGATTCATCGTTTTACAGAATAGTGGTTTATCCCAATAGCGTGCAAGCCAACCTTGTTGTCAATGGCGATAACAAATCCGGTTGCGCACCTTTTGGGGTTACTTTCGCCAATAATTCGACCGGCGCAAATACTTTCTTTTACGATTTTGGCGATGGTAATACCGCAACAACAACAGCCGCGCCGGAAACCTTACTGCATACTTTTATGAAAGCCGGTGTTTTTACCGTGAAAATGACCGCGTCCAATGGCTGTTCTACTCAAAGTACTACCCAAACAATTACAGTGCTAACCCCGCCACAAGTCAGTTTCACTTCTAACCAGCTACAATATTGCATTAAAGAACCGGCACTGTTTTCAAATACTACACTAAACGCTGGCAATTACACTTACAACTGGGACTTTGGCGATGGCAGCACAACTAACGATTTAAATCCGAAACATAGCTATGTTACTGCCGGTAATTTCCAGGTGAAACTTACCGCGATACAACGAACGGCAGACGGCACTATGTGCGCCAGCACGGTAAGTCAAACCATTACTGTGCTGGCACAGCCTTCGGCCATCTTTAGTAGTAATGCGGCAACGCTAAATTGTTCGCCGTTTACCTACAAAGTAAACAGCGCTGCAACTGCTACAACATTATCTTGGTCATTTGGAGACTTGGGCAGCCCCGATAATACAGCAACTGGCAGCAACGCCAATCACGTTTATCTTAAAGCCGGCGTGTACCAAGTGCAAATGATAGCTTATAATCAAAATGGCTGCGCCGACACCACTTTACAGTTAGTGAGGGTGACCGAATCTCCAAAGCCCCAATTTACTACCGCAGATACCGTTATTTGTGGGACTAACGCGCGGCTCCTTTTTAACAATAAATCTACATATAGCGGCGGTGACTTAGTAAGTTATAGATGGTTTGTCAATAATGTACAGGTCTCGGCTCAAAAAGACCTTGATTTTACCTTCAATGTCCCTGCTGGTACACCGCTGCCGTATGCCTATCGTGTCAAATTGTTAGCATCAAGCACAATAGGTTGCGCCGATACCGTGACACATACTGTACTTTTTAATCCTACGCCTATAGCTAAATTCAGTTTACCTTCTACTATTAGTTGTGCGCCTTTTGCTTTATCAATAACTAATACATCGCAAAATGCCGACCAATTTCAATGGTTCCTCGATGGGCAATTAGTTAGTACCGATAAGGTACCGCTTGGCTTAGTTTTGAAAATCCCCAACAAAACCTATATATTAAAAATGATCGCCGGTAACAGCTTCGGCTGCCCGCCAGACCAAGTATCAATAGCGCTGAGTACTTATCCAAAACCCACAGCAGCCTTTAGTTTGACAGATTCTGTAAGTTGCAACGGAAAGCTGGACATCAAAGTTACCAATTTAACGATGGGCGCTAACAGTTATACCTGGAACTTTGGCGACGGATTACCGGATCAGACGGGATTAACACCCCTGCATACGTACGGCATACCGGGAGATTATATACTTCGACTGATTGCATTTAACGGGACCTGTCGTGATACCGTTTTCCACCACGTACAAGTTGCAGAAACCCCCAAAGCAGCTTTTACTGCTAGTGTGCAAAAAGGCTGCAGCAGCTTGTCGCCTACGTTTGAGAATTTATCAGTAAATAGCACTCGTTTCCTTTGGGATTTTGGAGATGGTACTTTCTCAACCAGTAAAAATCCAACACATACTTATAACTCGGTGAAGTCGCCTTATACAGTTAAATTGACGGCCTATGGCGATTACGGCTGCACTGATGAAGCAGTAATGCTTAACTATATTACTGTAACACCTGCGCCAGTTGTTGAATTTGTGGCTACACCGGATAGTATTATCCAAATACCAGATCATACATTTAACTTCAAAAACAACACATCGAGTGCGGCAACTACCTACAAATGGGATTTTGGCGATGGTAATTCGTCCGCAGAAACAAACCCTGTACATAGTTATGGTGACGCCGGAGTTTATTCCGTTAAGCTCACCGCGACAAATGCCGACGGCTGTAGCTCCACGAAAACCAAGACCGTTAAAGTGCTAAATGCCGAACAATATTTATATGTTCCTAATGCTTTTGAGCCCGGTAGTTCCCGATCAGAGTTGAAACAGTTCAATATTCGGGCATTAGGTTTAAAAACATATTCGTTGCGAATTTTTAATAAATGGGGGCAGTTGGTGTTCGAAACCACCGCGTTGGACAATAAAGGGGTACCGGTTGCAGGTTGGAACGGCGAGCTCAATGGGCAACCCGCCCCGCTAGGCGTTTATATCTGGCAAATCTCCGCCTGGTTCATCGATGGCACCGAATGGCGCGGCATGAAATACAAAAGTGGTGATACCCCAACCAAGACTGGTATGTTAAATTTAATCAGGTAAGGCAATGCGAAATAAAATACTTGTCTTTATATGTGCTTTGTTAGTTGTTAGCAGTGTTCGTGCGCAGGATCATATTTATTCCCAGTTTTACAACGCGCCCAATTACCTCAATCCTGCGTTAACAGGCCAGTTTGAAGGTGACTTTCGCATAAATATGATCTATCGCAGTCAGTGGACTAGCATACCAGGACCGCTAAATTATTATACTTTATCGGCTGATCTAAAAGTTGACCGCTTGAATGGTGGGTTAGGATTAATGGTCACCAAATCCAGTGAAGGCGATGCCTACCTGAACAAAACAAATCTTTCCGCTAGCTACAGCTACAGTGTGTCCTTTGAGAACAGTGCACTGTACTTTGGGCTACAGGCGGGAGTGACCAACCGAAAGATCGATGCCGATAAGCTCGTCTTCCTGGACCAACTCGGCGCGGAAGGGATCATACCCGGCCAAGCAACCAATGCATCTATCGCACAGTTCAGCAATAAAATGTTTTTTGATGCTGGTGCCGGCATTAATGCTGTAATCGGGAATTTCATGATGGGTGTATCTGGCCAGCATCTAAATCGGCCTAATGAAACCTTGACCGGGGTCACTTCATTGTTAGCACCAAGATATAATGCCTATGCCAGTTTTTTATACTCCTTCAATGAAAATTTCGAAGACAGCCCGTTACTAATCCCATCAGTGGTTTTATACCGACAGGAAGGGATTAGTTCTTTCAGTGCCGGGATGCAATATAAATACAAGAGCGTAAACGTCGGATTATGGTATCGCGGCGATGGTCGGCAAAATGATGCAGTAGTTGTATCGCTCATTTTTGACCTGTTTACTAGCGACAGCGCCGGAAAAACTCGGTTTGGACTAAGCCACGATGCCACGACATCCAAGTTAGGTTATCCAAGTACTGCAGGTACTACGGAAGGCGCCTTAAGTTACGAAACGACCTTCCCGGGAAGTGGTGAATACCAAAGTAACAGAAGTAACGCTACTTCCGGCCGACGTTGTTATGATTTCTATTAATTGCATTTTATAGCCAGTCTCATTGCAATATCAAACCAAAGAGAGCGGCCTTGTCTTAAAAGTTAACTTAGAGATTTACTTATCTCTATAATGGATAAATTCACTCTTACTGGATAAGTACTTATCGTATTTAACATGTATCTTAGATTTATGTCGTAGACAAACATCTTTCAAATATGGGATTCAATAGGTCGTAAGGTACCTTTTGCAATAAGGCGCAACAATTGGTCAGAGCAGTTTTATGCAATCGTGGAAAGAGTGGATTGCGAACAGCTACCTTATGGAAAAGCTTATGGATATCCAACTGTTAACGGCATATACTCTGACCATTGGGAACATGATAAAAAATGGAAGGTAGATAAGTGGATTACATCAGGAGGCAGTTATCAGTGGACATTAGTTACAGACATTAACATACCATAGTCTAATACTTTTATTACCTCTACGAGGTAAGGATTCTCTAATTTCTTGGATTAAGATACAAGAGGGAGAGACGAATACATTATCTTTGATAACAGAGAAACAGCGTCAATATGCGCCAAGTATGCGCCAAATTCACTTAAAAACATCCCTTGGAATGACGTAGAGCAATGAAAGGACTAGGAGCATATAACAAACTACTATAACAATTAACAGATTAACAAACTGCGCTAAAGCCGTTTAAATCAACTATATAGGCATAAAAAAACCTCTTAGCTTACACTAAGAGGCAATTTCGACACTGTGGTATCAGCTGGGATCGAACCAGCGACACAAGGATTTTCAGTCCTTTGCTCTACCGACTGAGCTATGATACCGACCGTTTAAGGATTGCAAATGTAGCCTTTTTTTTATTTATCGGTAGTTTTTTTTGAAATTATATCACTTAATTTACTGTCTATAATTAACTATCCAGTAAATCAAATATTTATAATCGAAAAAAAACTTTAAATCCCGTAAATGCTTAGTCTTATTTTGATAGTTAACTGATAAAACTATCTTTGAATAAATTACTATGCACGCATAATGATTGCACAAATTATATTCGGCTTAATATTAATTACAGCGATTTACCTGTTCAGCAAAAATGCGGGTAAAATACGGCGCAATATTTTATTTGGGCGTGATGTTAACCGATCTGACCGCCGGGCCGAGCGCTGGCTGGTAATGGCAAAAGTTGCTTTGGGCCAAACCAAAATGACCAAACGCCCGGTCGCCGCTATAATGCACTTCTTTATATACGTAGGTTTTATTATTATCAACCTGGAAGTGCTGGAGATAATGATCGATGGTCTATTTGGCTCGCATCGTATATTTTCAAAACCTTTGGGAAGTTTATATGGACTATTGATCGGTGGATTTGAAATATTAGCAGTTTTGGTATTGGTGGCCTGCGTAGTTTTTCTTGCACGCCGAAACATCGTCCGCCTAAAACGTTTCAGGGGCACTGAAATGACCCAATGGCCAAAAAGCGATGCTAACTATATCCTACTAATAGAAATATGCCTGATGGCCGCCTTTTTAACCATGAACGCCGCCGACTATAAACTACAGGCCCTTCACTTTGGCCATTACATAAAAGCAGGTAGTTTTCCGGTGAGTAGTTTAATAGCTCCTATCCTATCGGCAAATGCTGATACGCTTGAAATTACTGAACGTGTATGCTGGTGGTTACATATTATAGGGATATTGGCTTTTTTAAATTATCTGCCCTACTCCAAGCATTTTCATATCCTGTTGGCTTTCCCAAATACATGGTATTCTAATTTAGAGCCTAAGGGCGAGTTTACCAATATGGCCTCAGTAACTAACGAAGTTAAGGCGATGCTTGATCCGTCATTTGTGCCTGAAAATAATGGAGAGGTAGCCCGTTTCGGCGCTAAAGATGTTACCGACCTTACCTGGAAAAACCTGATGGAGGCTTATACCTGTACCGAATGTGGCCGCTGTACATCAGTTTGCCCGGCTAACATTACGGGTAAGCTATTATCGCCCCGCAAAATCATGATGGACACCCGCGACCGTATAACCGAAGTCGGCAACAACCTGGATAAACACGGCAAAGGTCACCAGGACGGTAAAGCCTTATTAGACGATTACATAACCCGCGAAGAACTTTGGGCCTGCACAACCTGCAATGCCTGCGTAGAAGCATGCCCGGTAAATATAAACCCGTTGGAGATTATTACCGAGATGCGCCGCTACATTGTGATGGAAGAATCGCAGGCACCACCAAGCCTTAACAATATGTTTGGCAATGTAGAGAACAACGGTGCACCCTGGAAATATAGTAATGCGGATAGGTTTAATTGGGCGTATGAAAGTTAGCAGTGGACAGTTTTGAGTTGGCAGTTATCATGAAATAAGAAATGGAAAATCAAAATAATTCCGAAATCGAAAATCCGAAATCCGAAATAAGAATTCCCACCATGGCCCAAATGGCTGCCGAAAGTAAAGAACCCGAGATCTTATTCTGGGTTGGTTGTGCCGGTAGTTTTGATGAGCGCGCGCAAAAAACAACCCGGGACATTTGCAAGATCTTGCAACACGTTGGCATTAGCTATGCCGTATTGGGCACAGAAGAAAGCTGTACCGGCGACCCGGCTAAACGCGCGGGTAATGAGTTTTTGTTCCAGATGCAGGCCATGACCAAT
This sequence comes from Mucilaginibacter sp. UBA4741, assembly GCA_002403905.1. Classification (GTDB taxonomy): domain Bacteria; phylum Bacteroidota; class Bacteroidia; order Sphingobacteriales; family Sphingobacteriaceae; genus Mucilaginibacter. The sequence goes on along the minus strand of DHIR01000148.1, from coordinate 19,927 downwards.
ATTGAGGTGCTAAATGGCTATAATATTAAAAAAATAGTAACCGGCTGTCCGCATTGTTTTAATACTATAAAGAACGAATACCCGGGTTTGGGTGGTAATTACGAAGTGATCCATCACTCACAACTGATACAACAATTAATAGACGATGGTAAACTAAAAGCCGAAGGCGGCGAGAGTTTTAAAGGCAAACGCATTACTTACCATGACCCCTGTTATTTAGGTCGTGGTAATAACATTTACGAAGCACCGCGCAAAGCCTTAGAGATATTAGATACCGAACTAGTTGAAATGAAACGCTGCAAAAGCAATGGCTTATGCTGCGGGGCTGGTGGCGCTCAAATGTTTAAAGAGCCCGAGAAAGGCAATAAAGACATCAACATGGAGCGTATTGACGAGGTTATAGCCATTAATGCCCAAGTAGTAGCCGCTGCCTGCCCGTTCTGCATGACCATGTTAAGTGATGGTGTTAAAAACCACGACAAGGAGCAGGAAATTATTGTTTTGGATATTGCAGAGATTACCGTTAGGGCAAACGGGTTATAAATTTTTCGCCTTAAAATAATTCAAAGCTGCACGCAGGCTATCTAGCCGCTCGGGTTTCATATTTTTTACGGGGATAGTTAGCACGTTAGCCATCGAGTCAACATTGCCTTTCTTATCATTATAAGTTTGTACAATGATATCATCTGCTTTGGCTCTAAGTTGCAGGGTGCCTACGTTTACGTTGCCAAGGTAATCCATGTCTTCCAGCTTTTGCAGATGGAGCGAGAAATACTCCTGTTTACCGTTTTGGTAGATCTTACGCAGGCGGATAAAGGAATCGTCAGTTAAGGTAAGTTCCCATTTCTTTATTTTAACATCAGCTGATGGATCGAAAGATTGCGATAGGCATTTGTTCCCCCAGTTTAGCCAGTCAAGGTCGGTCATACCGGTGACGAAGCATAAGCTAACCGCGGAGGCAAGCATTACAGAGAAGATAATCGCTATTTCTTTATTTTTTGACAGAACTGATTTTATCATGACAACAAATCGCTGGCCCTAAGTTAATAATTTGGTAGCTTTGTGCATGCAATTTTCTCAAAATTCAAGAGTATGGGTATATCAGTCGGATAAAAAACTAACTGATGAGGTGGTACAGCAAATACAACAACACCTAAACAGCTTTACTGCCGAGTGGACCGCCCACAACAATCAACTTAAAGCCAAGGCCGAGATACGCTATAACCGCTTTTTAATACTGATAGTTGACGAAACACAAGCAGGTGCCAGCGGATGCTCTATTGATAAATCGGTACGTTTTATGCAGAATTTGGAGCGCGAGTTTAACATCAACCTATTTGATCGTTTTAACCTGGCTTACAAAGACGCTGATGAGGTGTTATCCCTACCCCGCCACGGATTTGAGGACTTGCTTAAACAAGGCAGCATCAACACCAACACCATTGTTTACAACAACCTGGTACAAAACCTAACCGAGCTGCAAACCAAATGGGAAGTACCATTTAAAGATAGCTGGCACATACAGTTATTTAGGGATTTGGTTTAAATATCATTTAGTCATTTGGTCATTATATCATTGCCGCTATTCCAATGACTTAATGAATAATGACCTGATGACAACCAATTTAAATTGGCAACTTAAAAATCCATCGGCCCCAACCTGCGCATATTCTTCATTATCAAATACTGCCGGTGCCGCACATAATCTGTCGGATCGGGAGCCGACCATTTAAGCGGACTTGGGAAAATTGATGCTATGGCAGCAGCCTGTGCCCGGTTTAAGTCGAACGCATCTTTATGAAAATAGGCTTGCGCGGCGGCATTAACGCCATATATGCCATCGCCCATTTCAATTACATTAAGGTACACCTCCATGATGCGGCGTTTGCTCCAGAATACTTCAATCAACAACGTAAAATACGCCTCAAATCCTTTACGCACCCATGACCGGCCTGGCCACAAGAAAACGTTTTTAGCTGTTTGCTGTGATATGGTACTGCCACCAATTAGCTTATTGCTTTTTGAATTTTTTTGAATCGCTTTTTCGATAGCGTTAAAATCGAAGCCATGATTCTCTAAAAAGCTTTGATCTTCGGCGGCTACGGCGGCGCGTTTCATGGGGTCGGCAATGTCATCAAAGTCGCGCCATTGCTTATCTATTTTCCAATCCTTGCCTGCAGCTTTGCGCTCAAACCCACGGGTAAGCATCAGCCATGTTACAGGCGGGTTTACAAAGCGGTAAAATATCACCCAAAACACCGTAATCCCGATAAATAATATCAGAAACAATTTAACAAAACGCCAGATAAGTTTACCAATACCTTTCATGCAACTAAAATATTGTTTTTATTTCGGATGTCGGAATTTGGATTTCGGAATTTATTTATCACACCCGTGTCAGAGCTTTAGCCGGTAGTAAAAACAGCCAATTTTCGGGTATTACGGGTTTTACCGGTAGTAATTTATGCTATTTATCAGGTATTTTCTGTTATACTGGTAGTATGTTTTTAAATTAAAATCCTAACAATCAATCACTTAATTAAAATCAAAGAACTTAAGGGCGCATTTTCATCAAATCAACAATTTGTTATTGTTTTGTTGAAATGGATGGTTGGAGATTTTTGAAACTATACAATATACAAAAATTGTAGCGGTTTACTGGTGACAGCACATAGTAAAACAAAAAAAAGGTGTCAAGCAATGCTCAACACCCTTTAATATTTAAAATTTCAATTCCGAAATCGAAATTCCGAAATCCGAAATTATTCGGCTACTACAGAGAAAGGTACTTGTACCTTAACTTCTTTATGCAGGTTAACAATTGCGGTGTAATCACCAACAAATTTTGGCTCCTGGTCAAAAGTAATACGGCGACGGTCAACTTCAAAACCTTCTTTCTTCAATGCATCAGCAACTTGTATTGTGTTGATAGCACCAAATATTTTTCCGGTTTCGCCAGCTTTTGCACCGATAGTAAGTTTAACACCTTCTAAACGGGTTGCAATAGCATCAGCATCCTTGCGTATTTTTTCTTGTTTAAATGCAGCTTGTTTTAGGTTTTCGGCCAAAACTTTGCGTGCAGATACAGTAGCTAATATGGCGTATCCTTTAGGAAATAAAAAATTACGGCCATATCCTGGTTTAACGGTTACTACATCGTCTTTATCGCCCAGGTTTTTTATGTCTTGTTTTAAAATAACTTCCATTGTCTTTTACCTCCTGATTATTTTAATGAGTCTGTAACATAAGGTAATAAACCAATGTGGCGCGCACGTTTAACAGCTTGAGCCACTTTACGCTGAAATTTTAATGACGTACCGGTTAAACGGCGAGGTAATACTTTACCCTGATCATTAATAAACTTTAATAAAAAGTTAGCGTCTTTGTAATCAATATACTTAATACCATTCTTTTTAAAACGGCAGTATTTTTTACGATTGTCCTCTACTTTAGGGGCCGTTACGTATTTAATTTGGTCGTTTGCCATTAGTTTGCTTCCTCCACTTTAGCTACGGGTTTCTTGTTAAAGGCACCTGTGCGTTTTTTGTCATTGTAAGCTACGGCATGTTTGTCCAAAGCTATTGTAAGGAAACGCAAAACACGCTCATCGCGTCTTAACTCGACTTCCAATTTGTTAATTAAATCACCTGGAGCCTTAAATTCAGTTAAGTGATAGTACCCTGTAGTTTTCTTTTGAATAGGGTACGCTAATTTTCTCAAACCCCAATTATCCTCCTGGACAATTTCGGCTCCGCCATCAGTTAAGGTCTTGCTGTATTTGGCTATTGCCTCTTTAGCAGTTTCCTCTGATAGCAACGGGGTTAGAACGATCACGATTTCGTACTGTTGCATTATTATACTTTGATTTTTAATTAATTAACCCGACAATTCGGGGCTGCAAATGTAGCAAGATATTTTCATTTATGCAATATAAAGTGCAGTAAAATTAAAGCCAGTACTATAGCTTGGTTTTAGCTATAAATTCAAACCAACTTTTGTTAATAAAAATAAAACCTAAAATTAACATTGTAGATAAAACATTAAGCTAATTTAGATTGTCATTAAATATAACAAAACAGCACTGCCATGGATTTTGAATATATTGAAAGCCAAACCGCAAATCATACTACGTTTATGTATGATACCATCTATTTTCAAGCCCCGGGGGATGATTATGATGACGTAGAAAGTGACCTGGAAGACGATGAGGAAGATGAAGATTTTGATGACCGCGCCGCCGACCTTGACGACCTGCATGCCGTACAGGTAGACGATGATGTAAATGAGCCGGATGCTGATGGCGAATATGATATTACCAACCCCAATCCTGATGACGACCATTTGCCGGATGATGATCTGCAATAAGTTACAAGCATCCTCAATTTATCAACAATCCTTTTTTGACACTTTCAGGTAAAGCAATTTCTTGTTACCTTAGTAGCTGTGGATAATTTTATTGTTTCGGCACGCAAATATCGCCCGGCTACTTTCGAAACCGTTGTTGGTCAGCAACATATAACTAATACGTTAAAAAACGCTATTAAGAATAATCAGTTGGCGCAGGCTTTTTTATTCTGCGGGCCGCGGGGTGTGGGCAAAACTACCTGCGCGCGTATCCTTGCTAAAACCATAAATTGCTACCGATTTACAGCCCAATGGCGAGGCTTGCGGCGTTTGCCCAGTACATGCAAATCATTCCAAAACGGCAATTCATTTAATATACATGAGCTTGACGCAGCATCAAACAACTCGGTTGATGATATCCGCAGCCTGATAGAGCAGGTACGCATACCGCCACAAGGCGCACGCTATAAGGTTTATATTATTGATGAAGTGCACATGCTATCGCAGGCGGCTTTTAACGCTTTCCTGAAAACGCTGGAAGAACCGCCGCATTACGCGATATTTATCTTGGCTACTACCGAGAAGCATAAAATACTACCTACCATCCTATCGCGCTGCCAGATATTTGATTTTAACCGCATCGGTGTTGATGATATGGCTAACCACCTGGCATCAATAGCTGGTAAAGAAAATATTAAATATGAGGTTGACGGCCTGCACATCATCGCTCAAAAAGCAGATGGTGGTTTAAGGGACGCGTTGTCGATGTTCGACCAGATCGTTAGTTTTTCGGATGCTAACGTTACCTATCGCTCGGTAATTGACAATCTGAATATACTTGATTACGATTACTATTTTAATATAACCGATAGCTTACTTACAGAAAACACGGCCAAAACTCTGTTATTTTTTGATGAAATATTAACCAATGGGTTTGATGGCGCACATTTTATATCTGGCCTGTCAGAACATTTTCGCAATTTGCTGGTGACTAAAGATGTATCGACCTTAAAGTTGTTAGAGGTAAGCGAGGGTATTAAAGCTAAATATTTACAGCAATCGCAGGCGGCAAGTGTATCGTTCCTATTATCGGCAATGAATATTGCTAACCAATGCGACCTGAATTATAAATTAAGTAAAAACCAACGTTTACAGGTTGAGTTGGCCTTATTAAAAATGTGCCACCTGCTCTCGGTATTTAGTCTGGCAACCACACCGTTAACTGTAATGCCCGATGCAAACGAGCAGCTAAAAAAAAAACCTGATACCCCAGCAATAAACGCTCCTAAACCGGCAGTAATTAATAACGAAGTATCCATAGTTAGTGATGCCCCGGCAACCTATGTCACGTCACCAAAAATTACAGAACCGGTTAAAGAGATTATAGAAACCAAGGCCGAACCTGTAATTAAAGAAAAACCCAAACCAACATTTATACCTAACGCCGGCAGTACATCAATAAAAATACCATCGTTAAAAGATATTGGTAATACTAAAGAAACCATAGCCGAGGAAGAGGACCCTTATGAAAAAGGTAATGCCGCCGAAGACTTTAGCTTTGATGATTTTTTAAAGCATTGGAATGAATTTGCCGCTACCATAAAAGCCGCAGGCAGGATGAGTGTGTTTACCATTTTTATATCAGAAGTACCAAAAATGCTTCGGCCTTATGTGTTTGAGGTTGTAGTTGAAAACAAGGTGCAGGAACAATTGTTCCGTAACGAAAAACCACCGTTGCTTAATTACCTGCGCCAAACGCTTAAAAACTACAATATAGAGGTTAATACCCGTGTTGATGAACAGGTAAGAGTAAAACGCCCTTACACTGCCCAGGAAAAATATCAGCACATGGCAGCAAAAAACCCACAGCTTGCCGAACTGCGAAAACGCTTCAATCTGGATTTTGATTGATACCCCTAAAATTCTATCTTTATAGATAAAGTGTTTTTTTTGATAGACAATTAAGTGAACAGGTATACCAAGATATTGTTAACATTAGCTATAGCCTGCATTACAACAAACGCATGCAAGCTTGACAAGCACGTAGTACCCGCAGCCGGTAACACCGACCCTACTGATGGGCAAACAGTTTTAGGTATTATAGTAAAAGGCAAAACACTAAATGATAGTTATTTAAATGCTTTATGGAAGGCAACGTCAACTGCACAACAGCTTTATGATACGGCTTACATAGTTTTATCAGGTGTCTCAGTGCCCAATAAATTTTCTGCTGTTAAGTTGGATGACCAGGCAAAAACCGCTGTTTATACTAATCTGCCGGCAAGCGCCGGGCCATCTACAGTGACTTATAAATTATCAACATCAAATAATGTTTTATATATAAAACTTACTCCTAACCCATTTTTTACCAGCACAACAAGCGAAGTTAGGATAACCAATTTAACATCTACATCCATGACCTGGGTTGCGCTTGATACCGTATCAACATTACTTGGTGGTAAATACTTACATAAAGGCTACCAGGTAACTTTTACTAAATAAACGTTGGGGCTTATACTTAATAACATAACAGCCTGATTATTTTATAGTAAGTAATCCGTTTTTTTAAATAAAAGCTTTACTTTTATATAACGTTACCCAGTTATAATGAAAAAACACTACAAACTATTTTTAGCGCTGGCCTATATCAGTATAAGCATGGTTGCATGTAAACTTGACCCGCCTATATTACCCGGAGACCCGGGATATGTGTCGACAGAAGCTAACACTATTGCGGTTACCGGTGTAACGGGAGCTACCGGCACAACCGGAGCAACAGGTTCTACCGGAAGTACGGGCAGCACGGGAACGACAGGGGTTACGGGCACCACTACTACCGGAACTGTTGTAAATAACAGCATGTTAACAGGTACCTGGACCAACACCGATACCAGGAAAGTAATAATAGATCAAAATAATACAATCCTTACCAACCTGATATCGAGTAATGCGTTTACTACGGCTGCTTTTGATGACGCGGCTAAAACGTGCGTATTAGGCGTTTTTAGTACTTCAAACCCGCCTTCAACGTACATCTTATCAGGTAGCGGCACCAATCTGTACATACTATTTCCGGTTGATCTTTTTAACCGGTCGGCGAATGATAAGATCCAAATAACAGATATATCCGCTCATTCAATGACATGGTGGGCTATTGACCCTGCTACCACAACGGCCGGCGGCCAAACCGTACGGTCGGGTTATATTTTAACCTTTACTAAATAGAGATTATTTTATTAAAACAAAGAGCCGCCGGGGTAATCCCGGCGGCTCTTTGTTTTAATAGTTATCAGGTGTATCGTTTTTAGGATAGCCTTCTTCATCCAGATCATCCCGATCATCCTCTGGCGTGTGTGCCAGGCTTTCGTCAAGCGGGTCAACTATAATGCTTTCGCCATTATCAATATGCATAGCTAGTTGGTCAACGTCTGTTTCTAACGACTCATTTGGGATATATTCATCCATGACATCATAGGGGTTAGCCTCATCGTATGTCGAGTTCATGTCGGCACCATTTTTTTGTGAAGTATTATACGGATCGGGGTGATCATAATCAGGATCATCGCTTTTTACATCAAGTTCATAGCTGTTATCATCGGCGTTAAAACGCAATTGATCTTTGTCAATGGTTTCGCCTAGTTCGTCCTTCAGGGTTTTATCCCGGTCGTCGTTTTCGTTATTAAAAGGATTATTGTTCATGGGTTTATTATTTATACGTTAATACGGTAAAAACCCTGCCAAAAATCAGTTTAACAGCTTAAAAAGATATTAATAGGTGATTTGTTTTCTATAAGAGATAACACCACCTACGGCAAATTTAATACCGAAAGAAATTTGAGAGTAAGAGTCTCTTTGTTTACCAACAGCATAACCATCTAATTGATCGCCCATTATAAAGTTATATTGGTAACCAATGTCTATTTTAAACCCGGGCTGATTATAACGATTATAAAATTTAAACTCGTAACCAATCCTTGCCGGTATAAGTATCTCGTTGCTATTGTCTTCGCCAGCCGTATAAAATCCGGGCACTTGAATTGATGCCCTGTTAATTTCGGTTAAGTGGTTTACAACAAATCCTACACCTGATGAAACGTACACGTTTTTAAAGACATTGGCTACCCCCCCTTGCGAGTAGTCAATTATCTCGCCCATCTGCAACTGCGCCCTAAACATAACAGCATTAAAAGTATTGGTAAACTGCCTGCCTGTAGTGGTGGTTAGTGAATCGCCTCCTTGTAGTGTGCCGGTTTGAAACTCGATAATGTAATTTACAAATGGGCTTACATTATAATTAAAGTTAAAATGGCCAGATTTGGTGCTTTTAATGGTTTGCACGTCTGTATAGGCCTTGTTCATATCTAACCCTATACCCAGATCATACTGTGCATAATCATTACCTACCTGTGCCTTTGCTGTATAGCCCAGTAAACATGTAAATGCAATTATTACAATAGTTTTTAAACGGTTTATCATATAATAGTATAACGGCAAGGTGGTATTTTAAGTGTTTTTGTATTAGGCTGATAAACAATATTATAATAACATACAAAAACGCTATCGGTTGCTTGCACAATTTTATAGTTGATAAAAATACAACCAAACTTTAATAAAACAATAGTAACGTAAAATTATAATCACATATTGGCATTTCGGCAAGTAATAAGCTAAATGGTAATTTCAATTTTTATATATTTGAAGCCATTAATAATTCTAAAAATAGAACACCTGGTATGTCAAAAATTAAAGTAAATAATCCGGTAGTTGAGCTGGATGGCGATGAAATGACCCGCATTATCTGGAAGTTTATAAAAGATAAACTGATAGTTCCTTATCTTGATCTGGATATTAAATATTATGATCTGAGTTTAGAGCATCGTGATGAAACTAACGACCAGGTAACCATTGATGCCGCAAACGCTATAAACCAATACGGCGTAGGTATTAAATGCGCTACCATTACTCCGGACGAAGCACGCGTTGAAGAGTTTGGCTTGAAACAAATGTGGAAATCGCCAAACGGCACTATCCGTAATATACTGGATGGTACAGTTTTTCGCGAGCCTATTGTAATGAACAATGTACCACGTTTGGTACCAAACTGGACAGCCCCTATCTGCATTGGCCGTCATGCTTTCGGCGATCAATACCGCGCTACCGACTTTTTAACCAAAGGTAAAGGCAAGCTTACTATAAAATTTACACCAGAGGATGGCAGCCCTGAGCAATCATTCGAGGTATTTAACTTTAAAGGTGATGGGGTTGCGATGGCCATGTATAATACGGATGAATCTATCCGCGGTTTTGCACACGCTTGCTTTAACCAGGCGTTAATGAAAGGCTGGCCTTTATATTTATCAACCAAAAACACCATCCTTAAAAAATATGATGGCCGTTTTAAAGATATTTTTGAAGAGATATACCAGGCAGATTATAAAACCAAATTTGCTGATGCCGGCATTACTTACGAGCATCGTTTAATTGACGACATGGTAGCATCGGCCCTTAAATGGCATGGTAACTTTGTTTGGGCCTGTAAAAACTATGATGGCGACGTACAAAGTGATACTGTAGCACAAGGCTTTGGCTCATTAGGTTTAATGACATCAACCCTGATTACACCAAATGGCACTGTTATGGAAGCAGAAGCGGCACACGGTACAGTAACCCGCCACTACCGCGAGCACCAGGCCGGCCGCCCAACATCAACCAACCCTATCGCGTCTATCTTCGCGTGGACCCGTGGTTTAGAGTTTCGTGGTATATTAGATGGCAACCAGGAATTAATTAATTTCTGTAAAGCATTAGAAGAAGTTTGTATTGAAACTGTCGAGAGTGGTAAAATGACCAAAGATTTGGCCATTACCATAAAACCAAAAGTTGCACACGGTACAGATTACTTATACACCGAAGAATTTTTAGAAGCGATTAATGAGAACTTGAAGAAGAAGTTGGGTAAGTAGTAGCTTACAAAAAATTATATTAAAAGTCCGTATAGTTTCTATGCGGACTTTTTTGTTATAACGATATGCGTTTTAACTATATTTGTATATGAGCACAGAATTAGAAACTGTAAAAAGTCTGCTAACAAAATTAAAACCTGAATTAGTAAAAAGGTATCCGATTGCCTCGATAGGTCTATTTGGCTCTATAGTGCGGGATGACTTTACTTCAAACAGTGATGTTGACATTATTGTAGATTTTAATGATAAGATAGGCATTGAGTTTGTTACCCTTGCCGATGAACTTGAGCAGAAGCTAAATCACAAAGTTGATCTGGTTTCAAGAGGCGGTATCAAGCAAAGATATTTTGATGTAATAGAATCTCAAATTATTTATGTCTGAACACTTGCCAAAACTTCTATTAGAAGATATTCTTAATAGTGCCGAAAAAATCATTACCTATACTAAATCTTTAACCTACGAAGGGTTTATCGAAGACAGCAAAACTATTGATGCTGTAGTAAGGAATTTTGAAATTATTGGCGAAGCCGCCAACCGGTTACCTGATGAGTTAAAGGACAATAACCCTGCAATTGATTGGCACAAAATCAGAGGGCTGAGAAACAGGATAGTTCATGGATATTTCGGAATTAATTATAAGATTATTTGGGATATAATTGAAGATTATCTGCCAGATTTAATTTCCCAAATAAAAAATTTAGCTTAAACGAATCACGATTTTATTTATCTGCATATTGCTATTATGCCCATGGTAGTAGTACTTTTTAGAAAAACCTTATTACACCCTTATCCAAAATCCCTAACTTAGCGCAAATTTATCTATCATGTCAACAGCACTCTATCCCCTAAAATTTAAAACCATTTTCAAAGACAAGATCTGGGGTGGTCAAAAAATAAAAACCTATCTGCATAAAGATTTTGGCAACCTGCCAAACTGCGGCGAAACATGGGAAATATCAGGTGTTAAGTCGGATGTTTCTATTGTAGATGGTGGCGCATTAAATGGCGAGTCGTTGGCTGACCTGCTAGAGCAATATGGTGCTGATTTGGTTGGCGAAAAGGTTTACAAACACTTTGGCAATATCTTCCCGTTGTTAGTAAAGTTTATTGATGCTAACGAGGACCTTTCTATCCAGGTGCACCCAAATGATGAACTGGCTAAAAAACGCCATAACTCTTTTGGTAAAACAGAGATGTGGTACATTATTGAGTCAGACCCGGGTTCGACCCTTATTGCCGGTTTTAACCGGGAACTGAACCAGGAAAAATATTTAGAAGCATTTAACAGCGGCTATTTAATGGACATACTGAACCGCGAAACCGCTAACGAAGGTGATGTTTTCTTTTTACCTGCCGGCCGTGTACACACCATTGGTGCAGGTTTATTATTAGCCGAGATACAGCAAACATCTGATATCACTTATCGCATATATGATTTTGATCGTGTTGATGCCAACGGCAACAAACGCGAGTTGCATACCCAAGAAGCATTAGCCGCCATCGATTATAAATACTACGGAAACTATAAAACCAAATACACGCCCGAAAAAGATGAGACCGTTGAATTAGTTAGCTGCCCATACTTCACCACCAGCGTATTAGATGCTACCGAAAGCACCAGCAAAGATTACAGCAACCTGGATTCGTTTGTGATACATGTTTGCCTTGCCGGCGCTTATACCATTAAATACAACGGCGAGGCTTACCCTGTTAAAATGGGCGAGTGTATTTTACTACCAAAAACTATTGATAAAATAGAATTGGAAACTACAGGTGGGTTTAAAATATTGGAGAGTTTAATAGCGTAAGCCCCCTCTAAACGGCGAAGCCCTCATTAACACCAAAATATAATATTCGTTAATAATCTCCCCCGATAGGGGAGACTTTTTATTTTTTGTTTTAAACTTCTTTTTTAAAGACCTCCTTTCCGGGTTGGGTTGGGTGGGGCTTACTTATACTTCCAATTCCTTGACTTACCATCTTCCATCCATTCTAAAGCAGTTTCTATACGCTTTTGGCGGGTAGGTTCTGTCTTGGCTTCGGTTATCCATTCCAGGTATTCGCGTTTGCATGATGGGCTAAAATCCTGGAATGTGGCCAATGCTTTCTGGTTGCCTGCTAATGCTGTTGCAAAATAATCGGGCATATCAATCGGTGCTTTTACAGCAGGCGTTTTTTTTGTGGATGGTTTATAATTGTTGTCTTTTAACGCTATTGCCTGTAAAATAAAATCTTTTAAGACTTCATCGCTGGGCAGATCAGTTAGTTTGGTAATACGATCAAAGTTACCCGCGGCGTCTTTTTCGCCGGGGCGCTGCAATACGCCATAAGGGTCATTTATAGCAGTACTGTTCCAGAAACCAAATACGCAATGCTCTTTAAAAGCAGCCATATTGGCCAGCGTACCTTTATACTCAAAAAATGGATGTCCCCATTTTATGGTTTCGGTTATTTGCGGGGATACCGAGTGCATTAGTTCGCGCAAGTGTTTTAATATGGGCTGGGCAAAAGTCGCTTTTTTGCCTATATATTCGTCTATGCGATGATCGTATTGTTCCATAGCACCAAGATAATTATTTATTCAATCGCTCACAAATATCTGTAACCGACTTACTTATCGGCTTAAACTCAATACCTATGGCCGCTTTAATTTTACTATTATCAAAATCGCGAACTTGATAGGCTGATTTAGCCGCTATTTTATCCAACACCGGAGCCGACCGCGTAATGAAAGCTATAATAGCAGCAGCGCGCCAGGCCAGTTCCATCATCCAGGGTTTGGCCAGTGTAGCAGGTGGTTTTATATTAAAGCATTTGGCGGCCAGGGTAACTATATCTTTATACTTCCAGTTTTCGGCACTGATGATATAACGCTGTTCGGTAATGTCACTTTCCATCAGCGCTATCATACATTTGGCTACATCTTCCACGTCTACAAAACCTGCCGTACCATTCGTATAAACCTTCAAGCCCTTGCGTACGGTTTCAAAAAGCTGTCCGCTACCTAAAACCCCTGCATTAGGGCCGATAATTAGCGACGGATTTACAATAACCGCGTCCAAACCTTCGGCAATGCCGCGCCATACCTCCATCTCGCTTTCCAGTTTTGATATGGCGTAACCGTCATTTTCGGTAGTAATTTCAAGGTGATGGTTTTCGGTAATTAACTCGCCCGGCTTGGCCTGGCCTATGGCGGCTATGGAGCTTACGTGTACCAGCTTGATATCGCGATCAAGGCATAGGTTAACTAAATTAGCCGTACCTGTAACGTTGGTACGGATCATAGGTTCCTTATCAGCCTGTTTTAACGATACCCATGCAGCGCAATGGTAAACCTGGGTTATACCATCCAATGCGGTTTCTAATGCAAAAATGTCCAGCATATCCGCATCAACCCATTCTATTTGGGTATAAGAGACCAGCAACGCAGGGATAGTGGAAGCAGCGCGTTTAGTACAGCGTACCGCCTCGCCTTTATCAGCTAATTGCTTAGCCAGTTCTGATCCTAAAAAACCTGTTGCGCCTGTTACTAATATCATGTGGATGTGTAGATGTGCATATCTACAAATGTGGGTATAGATGTGCGGATATGCAAATGTGCAGACATGCAGATATTGCTATCTGGTGCAAAGGACATTTTCCGGCTTTAAATTAATGATTGATAGCATTTTACAAAAAACCTCTGATAGTTACCCTTTATGCACCCGCAACCGCCATTTATGCCCGTTTAGTCGCCGTATAAACACCAAAAAACACCATTTTTTGACATACTTTATGTGTACTCATTGGTGCGTTAACTGCGACTACCGCGCCGGTTAAAAAATTTAACTTAAAATATGGTGACAAACAAGTGCCACCATTTTACCGGACAATGTTGCCGTACTTTGTAATGGCGGGCAAGAGATGGAAATTATAGAGGCTATGTTCTGCACGCATGTGGTCGGATAGCTGAGAGTTGATGAATAGTTTACATCCGCACATTTGCACATCCGCACATCAATCTGCATATTTGCACATACGCACATTTGCACATCAAATATGTCCTTATCCGATTTTTTTACGCCTATTGATCTAACTACTATCGCCCCTAAAAATGGCTATTATACCAGCCATTTGGGCAGTAAGATAGATCTGTATACTGATAAATTTCCCGATTTGGAACAGCCTGCAGATATCGCCATCATTGGTGTGCAGGAGGATAGAAATGCGATCAACAATCCCGGCTGCGCTTTGGCTCCTGATTATGTTCGCGAAAAACTGTACCTGCTAAACGAGGGCGCTTACACCACCAGGATAGTCGACTTAGGCAATATCCGCCGGGGCGAAACCGTGATTGATACTTACTTCGCAGTTAAAACCGTAGTTGCCGAATTAATTAAGAAAGACATCATCCCCATAATAATAGGCGGCGGACAGGATCTTACCTATGCGCAATACCTGGGCTATGAAACACTGGAGCAAAAGGTCGACCTGGTGGTAGTCGACTCGCACCTTGATTTGGAGGATGACGAGCCCAGCGAAAGTATCGAGACTACATCAACATCATACCTCACTAAAATATTTTTGCACGAACCCAATTACCTGTTTAACTACAGCAACCTGGGTTATCAAACCTTTTTTGCCAGTCAGGATAGCCTGCGGGTAATGGAGAAATTGTATTTTGATGTACACCGCCTGGGTAACATCAGCGGCAATATTGCTGTTGCCGAGCCTACCATACGCAATGCCAATATGGTGAGCTTCGATCTAAGCGCCATACGCTCATCAGACGCCGCGGCTAATGCCAACGCTACCCCCAATGGCTTATATGGCGAGGAGGCATGCCAGATCTGTCGCTACGCTGGCTTTAATGATAAGCTAACCTCGATAGGTTTTTACGAGTTTAACCCGGCTTATGATAGTAACGGGCAAACGGCCATGCTGCTATCCCAAATGATATGGTATTTTATTGATGGCGTTTATAACCGTAAAAAAGATTTCCCGTTACATCCAAAATCGCAATACCTTATTTATAAAACCAGCTTAAAGCATGACGACCATGAGCTAGTGTTTGTAAAAAGCAAAAAGTCTGACCGTTGGTGGATGCAGGTACCCTACCCTACTGGCGGCTCAAAAAACGAGCGTTTCCATTTAGTGCCTTGCCGTTACGAGGATTATAAAACTGCCGTAGCCGGCGAAATGCCCGATCTTTGGTGGCGCACTTATCAAAAATTAACTTAAAAGGCAATCCTTACCCAATTTATACGTTAATCAAGCTTAATAGCATTAAATTAATTCATGAAGAGATTATTCTTTCTTATTACTGCATTATTGCCGACACTGGCTTTCGCACAAACCGCTACAAAAAATTTTACCATAAATGGCAAGGCAGGTATAGTAACCACACCTGCATGGGCCTATTTATTTTACCAGGTAGGCGCCAATAAAGTTGTTGATTCTGCATTGGTTATTAATGGCAATTTTATTATTACGGGCAATATCCCTGTGCCTTCCAATGCATTATTGGTTATAGACCATAAAGGTACCGGCATTGCTAAATTGGGCAATACGCCCGATCTTTTAAATCTTTGGCTGGACAAAGGGACAACCAATGTCACTACGGATAAAGACTTGATAAAAGATGCGGCGATAACCGGTTCGGTAATCAACGATGATAATAAATCATTAACCCAGCAATTAGCGCCAATTAATAACGAAGCTAAAAAACTAAACGATGAAAAAAATGCGACGTCGCAAAGTCAGCAAAACACGCCGCAGTTTCAGCATGATATGCAAACCCGGTATAAAACCTTGCAGGACAAACAACACAACGTTTTTAAAACTTTTATAACAGCACATCCCGCCAGCTTTATAAGCTTAATTGTTATAAATATGATGGGCAAACAGGGCGCTGACCCGGCAGAAATGGAAACTTTATTTAACGGCCTGGAAACTCCTATAAAAGATATGGAAGTTGCCCGGGTTTTAAAAAGTTCAATTGACGAATCAAAGGTCACTGCTATAGGCAGCATTGCACCAGACTTTACTCAGCCCGATGTAAATGGCGCGCCGGTTAAATTATCTTCGTTTAGAGGTAAATACTTGTTACTGGATTTTTGGGCATCATGGTGCGGCCCTTGCCGTGCCGAAAACCCTAACGTGGTTAAGGCCTACACTAAATATAAAGACAAAAACTTTACTATCCTTGGCGTATCATTAGACAGGCCGGACGGTAAAGCCGACTGGCAAAAGGCTATAAAAAGTGACGGCTTGAGCTGGACACAGGTATCTGACCTTAAATATGGAGATAACCAGGCAGCAGCCTTATATTTTGTGCAAGCAATTCCCTCTAACTTCCTGCTTGACCCTGATGGGAAAATAATTGCCAAAAACCTGCGAGGCAGCGATTTAGACGATAAGTTAGCGGAGTTGTTTGGGAAATAGAAAACGTAGAGACGCAATACTTTGCGTCTCCGCCTGCACATGTAGAGACGCAAAGTATTGCGTCTCTATTGCAAATACTTCCCAACAATAGGCATCCTTCGGCCCATGCCAAATGCTTTTGGCGATACCCTTAAAATTGGCGGCGTTTGGTAGCGTTTATGCTCAGCCAGATTAATCAATTTTATTGCCCTAAGAACCGTAGCTTCATCATATCCCATTTTAATGATCTCGTTTGCAGAGCAGCGATGCTCGATATATTGAGCTAATATTTTATCCAGTATATCGTACTCGGGTAACGAGTCAGAGTCTTTTTGGCCCGGCCTTAGTTCGGCAGACGGTGGTTTGATGATAGAGTTTTCGGGGATGATCTCGCGTTTGCGGTTAATGTGTAGCGCCAGTTCAAAAACCTGGGTTTTATAAACATCGCCAATAACAGATATTCCGCCGCACATATCGCCATACAAAGTACCATAGCCTACGGCGGCCTCGCTTTTGTTAGATGTGTTTAACAATATGAAACCAAACTTATTACACATAGCCATCAACAAAATGGCGCGGCTGCGCGATTGTATGTTTTCTTCGGCAATATTAAACGGCAGGTCTTTAAACTGCGGGCTTAAAGCTATTTCAATAGTGTCGGTAATATTTTTTATGGCGATGGTCTCGCTCATACAGCCCAGGTTATTCACCAGGTCCTCGGCATCCTTTAACGAGTGATCGCTGGAGAATTTAGAAGGCAGTAAGACAGCCATTACATTTTCGGCACCTAATGCTTCGGCAGCTAGAGCGCATACCACAGCCGAATCAATCCCACCAGACAATCCCAATATTGCCCGGCTAAAGCCAGACTTATGGAAATAATCTCTTATGCCTAAAATTAGCGCCTGGTGTATTTGCGCTATGTCGCTCTCTCTTTCTTTTTTTAGGGTCGATTGGTGGTCGAAAGAAACTTCGCCCTTATCGCCCAAAGTGTAATAGGTTATGCTTTCTTCAAAATAGGGCAGCTCATCAACCAGGTTACCGGCGTTATCAAATACTAATGATCCCCCATCGAATATCAGTTCAGTCTGCGCGCCTACATGGTTTACATAAAAAAGCGGCAGGTTATAACGGGCGGCATTATCTTTTAAAATAGCAATACGCTCCTCGTCATGATTATAAGCAAATGGCGACGCGGCAATGTTTATCATCACATCGGGATTTTGCTTTATCAGCGTATCCATTGGGCGGGTAATGTATAGCGGGTTCTCTATGGTGTTCCACAGATCCTCGCAGATTGTTAGCGCTATGCGCTTGCCTTTAAACTCAATACAGCTAAACTCGGTTGATGGTTCAAAATAGCGGTACTCGTCAAATATGTCATAGTTAGGCAGCAGTGCTTTGTTTACGATGCCCTTAACTTTGCCGTTCTCAATAAAATAAGCCGAGTTGTTTAGTTCCTTACCCTCTGTTTTATGATTGGGGATAGGCAAGCCAATTATACAGGCAATATCGGTACACACGGCAGCAATTTTTTGGGCCGCTATATCGCATTGATTAATAAACTCGCTAAACTCTAAAAAATCGCGGGCGGGATAGCCGCAAACACATAGCTCGGCAAATACAACCAGGTCGGCGCCATTTTGCCGGGC
Organism: Mucilaginibacter sp. UBA4741; assembly: GCA_002403905.1. Taxonomy (GTDB): domain Bacteria; phylum Bacteroidota; class Bacteroidia; order Sphingobacteriales; family Sphingobacteriaceae; genus Mucilaginibacter. Next base: position 1,565 of record DHIR01000148.1, on the reverse strand, counting down.
TTTTTGTATATGTTGGATAATATGTGCCGTGTTAGACTCAAAGTTACCAACGTGATAGTTAAGCTGCGCTAATGCTATTTTCATAAGATTATTACAAGTGGCTATTTGCACCGAAATGCAAATAATAAATTATTTTTGCTGAAAGTATAAAAAATGGCATCAACCTTTTACAAGTTCAAACAAATTTATTTCATTTTTATTATCGGCCTGTTGCTTACTGCTTGCGGACGCAATAAAAAAATTGATGTCAGCAATATACCGATTGATGTTAAGATAGAACGCTTCGATCACGATTTTGACGGTTTACGTACAAAACCTATGGCGCAGCAAGCCGCATTTATGAAAAAAAAATACGGCAGCTTTTATAGTGATTACACCGAACAGATACTACAGGCCGGCAGCATTAGCGATACGGCCTATTTTAACGTACTGAGGCCCGTTTTTAAAGGTCGCCCTTACTTAGATGTTAAACATGATGTGGATTTGATATACCCGGGCGCTATGGATAAACAAAACGTCGAACTTACCGATGCCTTCAGACGGATTAAGTATTACTTTCCGCAGAAAAAACTGCCTAAGGTGTATGCGTATTTCTCGGGCTTTAAAGCGCAGACATCTGTTGGCGATGGCTATTTTGGTATAGGGCTTGATTTGTTTTTAGGCGCCGACTCCCGGTTTTACCCGGCATTGATTGAAGCTTTCCCGCACTACATATCCAAGCGGTTTACGCCTGATAATATTACTCCACGTGTTATTGAGGGTATAGCGCGCGAAGATATGTTCCCCGAAAGTGATAATGATAAAACATTATTGGCAAAAATGGTGTATACTGGTAAGATACTTTACTTTATGGACCAGATATTACCTGATGTACCCGATTCGACTAAGATTGGCTACACTACCCAGCAATTAAAATGGTGTACAGATTTCAAATCGACCATTTGGGCCTACCTGCTGGAGCAGGATTTATTGTATGAAACCGATTACCAGAAAATTCAAACCTATGTAAGTGAGGCCCCGTTTACACCGCAGTTGGGTAGAGAATCTGCACCTAAAGTAGGCTCATGGACAGGGTGGCAAATTGTAAAAGAATATATGGACAAGCACCCTGATATTACTTTGCCCGAGTTAATGATAAATAACGATGCCCAGAAAATACTAAACGACTCTAAATACCGGCCCCGAAACAACCATTAGCATAAGACATAAAAAAAGCGTGCTGATTTTATCAGTACGCTTTTTTTTAATATACCGGAGTAGTATTACTTAACTATAGTAAACACCGCTTTAAGCCCTACACCGACACCAATTGCCAATATAACGTTAGCTACAGCCGAGGCATGCCTAAAATCTGCAAAGCGTAAATAAACGCCAACCAAACCTATAACTATAGCGATAACTAATAATATGTAATGACGTTCTGAATTTGCTTCTTGCGTTGGGTTCATAATGCTTATTTTTTTATTGCTACAAAAATAGAAATGTTTACCGAAAAAGGAATAGCGTTTTTAAAGATTTTTGAGAAAGACTTTATGAATTTTAAAAACTAAGAGCCTGTTTAAATT
>DHIR01000264.1 GCA_002403905.1 Mucilaginibacter sp. UBA4741 | reverse complement strand
CGACTTAAACGTATATACCTAAAACATAATTTAACAGGCTTGTGGTCGAGACGAATTAATCAGGAACATCGGATAGTATATAAACTTATTGGGAATGAAACTATAAAGATATATTCTTTAAAAGAGCATTACGATTAGCGCAATAAAAATCCCGTAAACAAGTAAAGACGCAATGTCTTTTTGCGTCCTTACACTTTCCAATATATGATAGATCAAGGAGCGATTTCTCGCGCCTCTACGGAGTATTAGTTACCCATTTTAGCAATGTTAAAGCTTTCGAAGGCCATTTTCTGGTTGTATTCGTAAGCTAATTTTTTGTGGTTGATCAGGTCGACAATTGAACCGATAAAGCATAAGCCCACAGTAAACAAGTACAGAATACCCATTCCGATCTGTCCGGTGATGAACCTTTGCAGGCCGGGTACCAAAAACAGACCTATTACACAAAATATCAGCATATCCTGCGGGCTTTTGCGTTTGCCTGAATACACCATAAAGAAGTATTTTTTCTGCTCGTCAGTTAATCCTGTAGTAGCTTGTTGTAACAGAGCCAATTCTTCGGGTGTTATGCCTGAAAGACTCATATACGGGTTTTGATACATATCCATGATCGTTGTTTTTTTAAAGTGATTTGTTTTATTTATACCCCAAAACTAATGTACTATTTAAAAGTGGACAATGCAAAATGGGCAAAGCTGATAAACAAATCGGTAAGCGTGGGGATTTGGGCGGTGAATGCCCCTCCTAAATCCTCCCCGGTAGGGAGGACTTTAAAAACCTTTATGAGAAAGCGTCTAAAGAAGAAATTGAAAAGTCTCCCCTACCGGGGGAGATTTAGAGGGGGCTGCTAGCACAAAAACCCTATACCCAATAATAACCAAAGCCGGCACCCCCAACCAATGTGCATGCCATGATCTAACAATATCACCATGCAGCAACCATGATATGGCATGCCCGATACCACAACCGGGGCACCTCGGTATACCCATCAACTTTAGCGGGCATAGGGTATACTGCGACTCGATAGCCGGATTAGCAATCCGCCAACGCGATGATGGCGGTTATCCAAAAAATAAGTTCGAAGTTGTTTTTTAAAAATTTAATCAACCTTGTTTGATTTTGTTGCCAAAACCAAAGATACAGCTAATGAAGATAATAATCCAATCAGCAAGGCGCCGAACATACGGCCAGAGAACGCGGCAAAATTATTACCGGCTTGTATATAATTGATATAAACTATACCCGCAAAAACGGCTAGTATGCCACCAAATAATAATATTTTAAAGCTTTGTATCAACGCTTCTAAAAAGCCCATATTGCCGGCAAGCTCATGGTCGCGATAGCCTTTTATGCCAAAAAACAAGCCTATTATCGGTATAAAAATGGACAGATATTCGTAAGGCGCGGTTTTGTCATCAGAGATATCATAACCCATAGTGTGCGTAACAAATAACCATGCCGCGCTTAATACGCCGATGACAAGACCCCAGATTAGTGCATTTTTCATTTTGTTAAGTATTAGGTTAAAAGTTGTGAGTTGTAATTTAATACGTGTCGTAAATACCAACGTTGTTTAAACTATCTTAAAAAGTGTTTTAAGTAGTATATTGTTTTTGTATAATTAAATTTTATGCTGTCATAACATCCTTTTACAAGTTAATTAAAATAATGCGGGGTTGCTTGCTCGTGTGCATTAAAAATCAGTGCAATCAATAAAATCAATATTAATCAGCGGTCCTTTTCCATATATTTGCAGCAGTTTGAACATCCGTGATATATTAGAAAGATATAAAGCTGATGACCGGATTTTAGCATTGGCGAAAGCTTTAAATGCTAGTAAAAATCCAAGAATACAGCTTCGTGGGCTGGTCGGATCGGGTGATGCGACCATGGCGGTAGCATTGTATTTTTTGCAGCATAAGCACATGGTGTTCGTCCTACCCGAGCGCGAAGAAGCCGGCTATTTCCAGGCCGATCTGGAGAACCTTACCGGCAAAGAAGTATTGCTTTTCCCATCATCATACCGCAAACCGTTTGAGTTTACCCAGCCGGATAGCAGCAATGTTTTAGCGCGCGCCGAGGTATTGAACGAGTTGAATCATTCGTCTGAATTTGGGCAACTGATCGTCACCTACCCCGAGGCTTTGGCCGAAAAGGTAATTGACCGTGCATCCTTAGAAAAAAATACTTTAGAAATTGCCGTAACCAATAAGCTGAGCATTGATTTTATCAATGAATTTTTGGTGGAGTATGATTTCGACAGAGTTGATTTTTTATATGAGCCGGGGCAATTTTCTATCCGTGGTGGTATTGTTGATATTTTCTCTTTCTCGCACGAGTTGCCTTACCGGGTTGAGTTTTGGGGCGATATGATCGAATCTATCCGTACGTTTGAGATAGAGAGCCAGCTATCAGTTGAGCAGGTAAAGAGCATAACTATTGTGCCTAATGTACAGTCAAAGTTTTTAACAGAAAGCAATATTTCATTGTTAGAATATATTGATGATGATACCCAGATCTGGATAAAAGATGTACAGTTTACGTTTGATATTATCCAAACCGGTTATAAAAAGGCTACCCAGTTGTGGAATGCTTTATCGGCAGATGAAAAGAACCAAAACCCCGATTGGATAGACCCCAAATTTGGCTTTACTGATGAAAAACTAATTGCGGATCAACTGCATGACTATCCCGTAATTGAGTTTGGCAAGCAGTTCTTTTATCAGCCTAATGAAACTGTAAATTTTGATCTGCGCCCGCAGCCATCTTTCAATAAAGATTTTAGCCTGCTGATACATAACTTTAAAAATAACGATGCAGAAAAGATTGAGAACTATATCCTCACCGATTCGGCACGCCAGGTAGAGCGGTTATATGCTATTTTAGAGGACCTGGATAAAACGGTAAAGTTTACACCGATAAGCGTTTCAATCCGCGAAGGTTTTGTAGACCGCGAGCAACACCTGGCCTGCTATACCGACCATCAGATATTTGACCGTTACTATAAATATAAGCTTAAAAAAGGCTACCAGCGTTCGCAAGCCATTACCCTAAAAGAATTGCGCGAGCTTAAACCCGGCGATTACGTAACCCATATTGACCACGGCATAGGCAAATATGCCGGGTTGGAAAAAGTGGAGGTTGCCGGTAAACAGCAGGAAATGATTCGCTTAATTTATGCGGATAACGATTTGCTTTATGTAAACATCAACTCGCTTAACCGCATATCCAAATACAGCGGCAAAGAGGGCAGCGTACCCCGCATGAATAAATTGGGTACTGATACGTGGGAAAAGCTCAAGAAAACAACAAAAAAAAAAGTTAAAGACATAGCCCGCGATCTGATCAAGCTTTATGCTTTGCGCAAATCGCAGGTGGGTAACTCGTTTTCGCCGGATAGCTATTTGCAGACCGAGCTGGAAGCATCCTTTATTTATGAGGATACCCCCGATCAGGAAAAAGCTACTACCGATTTTAAGAAGGATATGGAGTCGCCGCACCCTATGGATAGGTTGATCTGTGGCGATGTAGGCTTTGGTAAAACAGAGGTGGCCATCCGCGCGGCGTTTAAGGCCGTTGCCGATAGCAAGCAAGTGGCTATACTGGTACCGACAACCATTTTAGCGGCCCAGCATTATAAAACGTTTACCGAGCGTTTAAAAGGCTTCCCTTGCAATATTGATTATGTTAATCGTTTTAAATCCAGCAAGCAGATAAAGGACACTTTAGAGAAGCTAAAGAATGGTAAGGTAGATATTATCATCGGCACCCACCGCCTGGTGAGCAAGGATGTGAAGTTTAAGGACCTTGGCCTGATGATCATTGACGAGGAGCAGAAGTTTGGCGTAGGTACTAAAGAGAAATTGAAACAAATGCGTGCCAATGTTGATACGCTTACGTTGACCGCTACCCCCATACCGCGTACGCTCCATTTTTCTTTAATGGGTGCGCGCGATCTGTCCATTATATCAACCCCGCCACCCAACCGCCAGCCGGTAGTTACCGAGCTGCATGTGTTTAACGATAAGTTGATAAAAGAAGCGGTTGAGTTTGAATTGGAGCGCAACGGCCAGGTATTTTTTATTCATAACCGGGTTAATGACCTGCCGCAATTGGGTGGCATGATCCATGCGTTGGTGCCGGGCGCACGCGTGGGTATTGCCCACGGCCAACTGGAGGGTGATGCATTGGAAGATGTGATGCTGAAGTTTGTGAACAACGAATATGATGTATTGGTAGCCACTACCATTATCGAGGCTGGTTTGGATATCCCCAACGCTAATACAATCATTATTAACCACGCCCACATGTTTGGCCTGAGTGACTTGCACCAGATGCGTGGCCGCGTGGGGCGAAGCAATAAGAAAGCCTATTGTTATTTGTTGAGTCCCCCATTGTCAACGCTGACCAACGAGGCCCGTAAACGTCTGAGCGCGATAGAAGAGTTTTCTGACCTGGGCAGCGGCTTTAATGTAGCTATGCGCGACCTGGACATACGCGGCAGCGGAAACCTTTTAGGTGCCGAGCAAAGCGGCTTTATTGCCGAGATTGGTTTCGAAATGTATCATAAGATACTGGACGAAGCTATCCACGAATTAAAAGATGATGAGTTTAAAGGACTATTCCCTGATGATAAGCCACGGCCATTCATCGCATTTACGCAAATAGATACCGACCTGGAGATACTGATACCCAACGAGTACGTAACCAGCTTATCAGAGCGGTATAATTTATATTCTGATCTGTCAAAATTGGAAAACGAAGCCGAATTACAGGCGTTCCAGCAACAACTGCATGACCGATTTGGCCCTATACCTGTACAGGTAAACGACTTGCTCAATACCATGCGCCTGCAATGGATGGGTAAAGCCATTGGCTTCGAGAAAATATCGCTTAAAAAAGGTGTATTGCGTGGTTACTTTATCACCAACCAGCAATCGCCTTATTTTGAAACCGTAGCTTTCCGCAACGTGCTAACCTTTGTGCAAGCCAACCCGCGCCGTACCAATTTAAAAGAAATTAAGAACACGCTTCGTCTAAGTATTGAAAGTGTTATGGGGATTAATGAAGCGGTTGAGCTGTTGGGTGGGATGTTGGAAGTGGAAGAGGCGTAGCACCCTGGAAATGCTCCGCTAGGAGCAACAGCTCGGTAGAAAAACAATCATCATTGACATTGCATGCCGTAGGTATGCCACTAGTATCGTACCTAACGGCACGAAGAAATATTCTCGTTTTTTTCTACCGAGCTTTAATCCCTACAGGCATAAATTATTCTTCAAACAAAATACCTTAAAATGTTTTATCTTGTTGATCGTCTGCATAAATAGCAACAAGTAAAGGCTCATGAAAATTAAAGTTATAATTACAGGCACTACCGGCATGGTAGGCGAAGGGGTGCTATTTGAATGTTTAGAAAACCCCGCAGTAGAACAGGTATTGATAGTTAACCGCAAGCATTATGATATGCAGCACCATAAGCTACAAGAACTGTTAGTGCCCGATTTTTTTGACCTTACCAAAGTAACCAACCAACTCACCGGGTACAACGCCTGCTTTTTTTGCGCAGGGATAAGCTCGGTCGGCGTTAAAGAACCTGAATACACCCATATCACTTACGATCTTACCCTGCATTTTGCAGAAACGCTGGCCAAATTTAACCCGGATATGGTGTTCACCTATGTATCGGGCAGCCATACAGATAGTACAGAAAAAGGGAGCATTATGTGGGCGCGTGTAAAGGGCCGTGCCGAGAACGCGCTTATCAAACTGCCATTCGCGGGCGTTTATAACTTTCGGCCCGGTTTTATGAAGCCAACCGAAGGGCAAAAAAGCATGAAGACCTTATATAAGATCATCGCACCATTATACCCACTATTAAGCCTTTTTATGGCCAAACAATTACTCACCCTGCGCGATGTGGCAACGGCTATGATAAACGCGGTGTTAAAAGGATATCCAAAATCAATTTTAGAGATTGAGGATATAAAAATACTAGCGAAAAGTTAACAGTAATACATTAAATACCCCTAAAGCTATGCCATTAAGAACTTTACTATTTGCCACATTAATATGCCTGGGCGCTGCTCCTGCATTTGCCCAGCACGATTTTAAAAAGATAGATACCTGGCTCAATGATAATACCGCTGCAATGGGCGGCCGCGCCATCATGATGGTTTATAAGGACGGGCAAATAATATACACCCATTCTGTTAACAACATGAACTTACAGCAAAAAATGATGGGTAAGTTCATGGCGAGGCGACAGGGTAAAACCGCCGACCTGGATGACTATACGCCATCATCGCGCGTGGCTATTGCCAGTTGTAGTAAGTGGTTAAGCGCTGCGCTGATAATGACTTTTGTTGACGAAGGCAAGTTAAAATTGACCGACACAGTTGGTAAATTTCTGCCAGTGTTATCGCAAAATGGAAAGGGCGAAATCACTATCGGGCAATGTTTATCACATCAAACCGGCATTAAGCCGTTGTCCTTAAAGGATGACTTGCAGGACCTAAAAAACACCAACACCATGGATGAGGCCATGCAAAATATTGCAAAGTTACCTATGGAGGGCGGGCCGGGTAAGGTGTTTCATTATAGCAATGTTGGCTTGCAAATAGCCGGAGCGGTTATTGAAAAATTGGGTGGTAAAACCTTTCAGACGCTATTTGCAGAGCGGATTGCCAAACCACTTGACATGAAAAACACGGACTTTGGCACCAACAAAGTGGCGCTGCCAGCAGGCGGTGGCATAAGCACTGCTGAAGATTATTTGAATTTTTTGGCGATGATATTAAACAAAGGCACCTTTAATGGCAAAAGGATCTTGAACGAAAGCAGCATTGCCCAGATGCAAATAAACCGCATAACTGCTGACATAAAAGTAGCCTATTCGCCAAGCGAGGCCGGCGATGGTGGTTATGGATATGGTGAGTGGGTAATGAAGAGCCCAACTGCCGATACCCAAAGCTTACCCGTTAGCAGCCCGGGACTATTTGGCAGCTTCCCCTGGATAGATAACAATCGAAAATACACAGGTATTTTGATCACCTTTTATATTAACAGTAATGGGCGAAATGAACGCTATAAAGAATTAAAAAGCCTGGTTGACGAAGCGGTTAAATAAACTATTGAACAAACACTCCGCCTAACCATTCTTTATGAGCGGCTTCTAAACGTTGTACAATATCGGGGTGCTTATCAGCCAGGTTGTTTTTTTCTGATGGATCATCTTTTAGGTTTACCAGGAAATAGTTTTGACTGTTTAACTCCTCTTTCTTTGCCTCAAAAGGGCTGTGCATTAGTTTCCAATCGCCATCCAGAACAGACCATTGAGGGTTATCCTTACCGCCTGCACTTTGCCAGTTAAATAGCGGGTGTGGCGTTTGCGCCTGCGGCGAATTAATTACCGGTTGTAAGTTTTGCCCGTCAATTTTTCGCGATGGCATTTTAATATTGCAATAAGCCCCCAGCGTAGGGAACCAGTCAATATTGGCGGCAACTTGTGTGCGTACCTGGTTAACGGGGATATGATTTTGCCAGCTTATAATTGCCGGGACACGCACACCACCTTCAAACAAACTAAACTTCGATCCCCTGAAAATACCGGCAGAACCACCACCGCCAAACGTGCGCTCTTCCATTGAAAAGCCCTGGTCTGATTGAAAAACGATGATGGTGTTTTCGCGTAAGCCAAGTGCGTCCAGTTTTTTTAATAATTCGCCTATTTTTTCATCCATGGTTGATATGCTGGCGGCATATTTATCGCGCGGCGATGGCAGATTTTTATAATAATCCAGCCATTTCTTTTCGCCTTGCAGCGGATAGTGCGGGTTGTTGATGGCCCAGTATAAAAAGAAGGGCTGGTCCTTGTTTTCAGTTAAAAACTTGCCGGCTTGCTCCACCATCAGATCGGGAAAATATCGGCCCGCTTCATATATTTCTGTGCCGTTTTTCCATAGGTCGTGGCGGTTTGGTCCTTCCCAATAAAAAAAGTGCGAGTAGTTATCAATGCAGCCACCCATAAACCCGTAAGAGAAATCAAACCCTTGCGCGTTTGGCTCGGTATCTTTGGTATAGCCTACATGCCATTTACCTATATGCGCGGTTTTATAGCCCGCATCTTTAAATAATTCGCCCATGGTATATTGCGAGCCGGGCATACCGCTAACACCTTCTTTAGATGATGCCATGGCAGGCAACCCTGCACGTTGCGGATATCTGCCGGTTAGTAATGATGCCCTTGATGGAGAACATATAGGCGCAGCTGCATAAAACTGAGTGAACCGCACGCCGCTCCTGGCCAGCGCGTCCATATTAGGTGTATAAAGGTCTTTTGATCCGTAGATATTCATATCGGCATAACCCTGATCGTCCGTATAAATAATAATAACATTTGGGCGTTTGGTCGCTTTTTGCTTTGGGGTATAAGCCAATGAGCATATACCTACTGCGACAATGAGTATAACAGTTAAAAAATTTCTTTTCATAACAGGTTCATGTTATATATGGTGATATACAAATCTATATAATTATGTGGTTATGAAGTGTCTTGAAAATTATTTATGCCACCAGTTGCCTTTTGCCGGCTTCTGCCTGAATATCTGGCTCAATTGCAGATAAAGTTCGGGGTGTTTTTGCTGAAACTGATCGGGCTTTTCAAAAAAGTATTCGGAAGCAACGGCTAAAAACTCGGCTTCGTTGGTAATAGCGTAAGGGTTAATGTCTGATTTGCCCTCTTTTATACGATGCATTTCCTGGTGCATTAAGCTAAGCCACGGGACGGCGTATTCATGTTCTATTAATTGTTCGGGCACGCCATCGGTAGCGCCGTCTGATTTATCAACCAGGTGCACAAACTCATGTATGGCGGTGTTTTCCTTACCCGATAAAGGCGAAAACCCTTTTAGCAAGGCTGGCCGCGATAAGATCATCTGACCGTTCATATAACCGGTGCCTATCATACCTTGTATGTTGCGACTGCCGCCTTCAAATTGGTACTCGTGGTCGAAGGTATCCGGATAAAGTATTACGTTGGTTAAATTGCTGTATTCCCAATCGCCCAAACCAAATACCGGGATAATGGCGCTTGAGGCTATCAATACCCGGTCAAGATCGGTAATATCAGCGCCTACACCTTCTATGTTTACATACTGCAAAAAAGCGGCAATTTGCGATTCAAACCGCTTGCGCTCCCTCTTCCCTAGCCTATGGTAATAGTTAACATTAGCATCAAGCAATAACCGTAAAGGCGCGTCCAGCTTTTGAAACCCGGCTGGCATGGCTTTACCTCTTTTACGAAAAACCACCCAAGCGATAATTAGAATTACAGGGATTACGATAATAAAGTACATAGCTAAAATTTAGAAGTGCTATGGTATAAGAACAAATACCGGTAATTGTTCATTAATAACTTTTAAATCTTTAGCGCATATACCGTATTAAAACTCCATTACCTCTTTTTTCTTTTTGTTTTTCATGCGTTTGGGTACAAACTCCAGTATTTCGTTTTTTAGCGCTTCAATCATGCGGCGCTTTAGGTAATTGCGTTGTATTACTATGCTAACCTCTCGCGCTGGTTCTGGCGATTTAAAGTAACGTACCCGGTCCATTTGCTTATCGGTTAGGTCGGTCAGCGCCAGTTCTGGTAGTATGGTAGCGCCGTTGTTTTGGTCGACCATACGTTTAAGGGTTTCGACACTGCCGCTATTATACTCAAAATGCTGAAAGCCCTGGGTAGAGCGTCGGCGCTGGCAAATGTTTAACACTTGCTCACGCATGCAATGCCCTTCGTTGAGTACCCAAATTTCTTCCATGTCTATATCATCGGGGTCTATATGTTTCTTTTTATAGAGTTTGCTGTGCTTACTGGCGTAGGCTACAAAGTTTTCGTAAAATACGGGGATCTCTATCAGGTTGCTTTCGTGCAATGGGGTGCTTAGTATTCCGCAATCCATCGTACCCTGTTTTAGTTGCTGGATGATTTGCTCGGTAGTTTGTTCTGATACGATGAGCTTTACCTGCGGATATTTTGCAATAAAGCCATGTAATATTTTAGGCAGTATATAAGGAGCTACGGTGGGTATAATACCCACTTTCAACTCGCCTGATAATTCTTTTTGCCTGTCGGATATGATCTCTTTTATTTTCTCACCTTCGGCCAACAGAATGCGTGCCTGGTTAATGATATCGATACCGATCTCAGTTGGCGTTACGGGCTGTTTGCTACGATCAAACAATTTTACGCCAAGCGTATCTTCCAGCTTTTGTATTTGCATGCTTAGGGTGGGCTGGGTAACAAAACACTTATCGGCAGCGGCCACAAAACTGCGGTAGGTATCAACAGCTACCACATATTCTAGTTGGGTTATGGTCATGATATAGATATAATCTATACAAATATATAAATTATTGATTTTTTCTATCAATATATATTACTGAAGTTTGTTGTAACTAAAACCAATAGATTATGGAAACTCCAAAGAAAAAGCTGACTACCGCATCCGGTATCCCGTATGCCGAGAATGAAAATTCAATGACAGCCGGCCCCCGCGGACCGATATTGTTGCAGGATTTTATTCTGCATGAAAAAATGGCTCACTTTAACCGCGAGCGGATACCCGAGCGCGTTGTGCATGCTAAAGGTTCGGGCGCTTACGGCACGTTAACTATTACGCATGATATATCTAAATACACCCGCGCAAAAGTATTTAACCAGGTGGGTAAGCAAACAAAGCTGTTCCTGCGTTTCTCCACCGTGGGCGGCGAAAAGGGTTCGGCCGATACCGAGCGTGACCCGCGTGGTTTCGCTATTAAGTTTTATACAGAGGAGGGTAATTGGGATCTGGTGGGTAACAATACCCCGGTATTCTTTGTGAAGGACCCTAAAAAATTTGGCGACTTTATCCACACTCAAAAACGCGACCCGTACACCAACTGTAAAAGCGCTACTATGATGTGGGATTTTTGGTCGCTTAACCCGGAGAGTTTGCACCAGGTAACTATATTAATGAGCGACAGGGGCACGCCACATGGCTACCGCCACATGCATGGTTTTGGCAGCCATACATTCTCTTTGATCAATGCTAACAACGAGCGGTTTTGGGTGAAGTTTCACTTTAAAACCCAGCAGGGTATTAAAAACTTTACGGATGAAGAGGCCGGTGCAATGCGCGGCCACAACCCTGATTTTGCGCAGCATGATCTGTTGACGCATATTGACAATGGCGATTTCCCGAAATGGAGCATGAAGATACAGGTAATGCCCGAGGCAGATGCCAAGACGTACCATATTAATCCATTCGACTTAACGAAAGTATGGCCGCATGGCGACTACCCGCTGATTGATGTTGGCGTTATGGAGTTGAATGAAAACCCCGATAACTATTTTGCCCATGTTGAGCAGGCTGCCTTTGCACCGGCCCACGTGGTGGATGGTATAGGTTACTCGCCCGATAAAATGTTGCAGGGACGGATTCTGTCTTATCCCGATGCGCACCGATACCGTTTGGGGGGCAACTATGAGCAGATACCGGTAAACAAATGCCCGTTTATGGTGAATAATTATGAGCGCGATGGCCGGATGCGTGTGGATGGCAACCAAGGCTCGGCACCAAACTATTTCCCTAATAGTTTTGACGATATTGAGGCAGATCAGGCTTATAAAGCACCGGCCTGGGATTTTGGCTCATCGGTAGGTGACTGGTATGACCGCAATGCCGAGGGTGAAAATGATCATTACACCCAACCGGGCAACTTATACCGCCTGATGACCCAGGATCAAAAAAATGACCTGATCAAAAACGCGGTAAATTCTATGAGCGGTATTGATGGGCCAAAGAAAGAGCAAATAGTTAATCGCCAATTATGCCATTGGTTTAGGGCTGATATAGGCTTAGGGATGGCCATCGCTAAAGGCCTGGAACTTGATCTACAGGAAACAATGAAACATATGCCGGCTTGAGTTAGTCGATGGTCCATAGTCAATAGACCATGGTAGCAATTATATAAATAAAAAAGCCGCTTCGAAAATCTCGAAGCGGCTTTTTCTATGGACTATGGTCTATCAACCATCGACTTCAACACTACTCTACCGTTACCGATTTAGCCAAATTACGAGGCTGATCTACATTACAGCCGCGCATTACTGCTATATGGTAAGCTAATAATTGTAATGGTATGGTTGCCAGCAACGGTACAAAGGCGTCATCGGTTTGTGGTATTTCTATCACGTATTCGGCCATGTCGCGCACCTGGGTGTCACCTTCGCTAACAATGGCTATAACGTGGCCGCCACGGGCTTTAACTTCTTGTATATTGCTTACAACTTTCTCGTACGACGAATTTTTTGTGGCGATAAATATAACCGGCAAATCATCGTCAATTAAGGCGATAGGGCCGTGTTTCATTTCGGCTGCCGGATAGCCCTCGGCGTGTATGTATGAGATCTCCTTGAGCTTTAAAGCGCCCTCTAATGCTACCGGGAAAGAGCTTCCTCTGCCCAGGAACAAACAGTTGTTTGCATCTTTAAAACGGGCGGCAATTTTTTCTACGTGGTCATTGCATAACAGTGTACGCTCAACCAATGTTGGTATTTCATCCAACTCGGTTAAGTATTCAACCAGTTTGCTTTGTGTAATGGTGCCGCGTTGCTGCGCAATGTAAAATGCTATTAACGTTAATACGGTAACCTGCGCGGTAAATGCCTTGGTTGATGCCACACCAATTTCTGGTCCGGCATGAGTATAAACTCCCGCATCGGTAAAACGCGGAATAGATGAGCCAACGACATTGCAAATACCGAAGATAGTTGCGCCTCGTTCTTTGGCTATTTCTAAAGCAGCCATGGTATCGGCGGTTTCGCCCGATTGGGAAATGGCTATTACCAGGTCTTTCTGGGTGATGATAGGGTTGCGGTATCTAAATTCTGAGGCATATTCTACCTCGACAGGTACACGCGCGTATTCTTCTATCAAATATTCGCCAACCAAACCGGCGTGCCATGAAGTACCGCAGGCCACAATGATAATGCGATCAACGTTTTTAAGTTTTTCCTTATACTCTTTAATGCCGCCCAACTGCACTTCTCCCTGCGATGGATAGATACGCCCGCGCAGGCAATCGCGGATGGAGCGGGCCTGCTCGTAGATCTCTTTTAACATAAAGTGATCATAGCCGCCTTTTTCTAAAGCTTCCAGCTTCATATCCAACTCCTGGATGTACGGTGTTTGTATGGTATTGTCGATATTTTTGATCAATAACTCATCGCGATGGATATAGGCAATTTCGTTATCATTCAAGTAGATAACGTTTTTGGTATACTCAACAATAGGCGTAGCGTCTGATGCCACAAAGTATTCGCCTTTGCCAACGCCAATTACCATTGGGCTGCCTTTGCGGGCTGCTATTAGTACGTCGGGTTCGTCGGCGTTCATTATAACAATGGCGTATGCGCCAATAACTTTGTTAAGCGTGATCCTAACAGCTTCCAGCAAATCAAGGCCGGTTTCTTTTTGTATATCTTCAACCAAGTGTATTAAAACCTCGGTATCGGTATCGCTTTTAAATATATGGCCTTTGGCTAACAGGGCCTCTTTAATAACCCCGTAGTTTTCAATTATACCATTATGTATAATGGTAAGTTTTCTGTCGCTTGATGAGTGGGGGTGCGAGTTGCGGTCGCTTGGTGCTCCATGTGTAGCCCAGCGTGTATGGCCCATGCCAACAGTGCCTGCAAGACTAACGCCTTTAACAAAGTTTTCAAGGTCACTAACCTTTCCGGCTTTTTTATAAACCTTAAGGCCTTTGTCATACAAGGCTATACCGGCACTGTCATAGCCCCGGTATTCCAGGCGATGCAGTCCTTTAATAATTATTGGATAAGCCTCTCTATAGCCTATGTAACCTACAATTCCGCACATATAAAATCAGTAATTAGTGATTTAGCAAAAATAAGCAGCCATTTGATAATAACAATAGCAATTAGTAATGTTAAACAACTAATTGCTATTGTTACAAGGTAACTACTATTTAACCACTTTGGTATAGAAAAGATTAAGCTTAATGCGATAAGGCGATGTTGTATCAAACCCTACGGCCTGTGTACGGCCGTCAACCTGTGCCGTTGTTGCTATTGTTGATGTAGTTGTTGGGGTTACTGAGCCAATATAGGCGCCGTAATCCGGCGTTACCCCGCGCATAAGGTCTTGTATATAGGCCGTTATTAAAAAACGATATTGCTGTTGCTGAGTAGTAAAGAAACCGCTTGGTACATTGCCGCTAAATGATCGGGGATCAAGCGAAGGGTCAAGCGCGTCCTGTATAAACTCGCGCTGTTTGGCCAGATCATATCTGTACATAGCTAGTTTAGGCAACGGCGCAAACGGAATGTTAGAACCCGGCATTACTGTAACTACCAGCTCTGCGCGGTTTATAATAACATCGTTACCAATAGTTTTAAGAACATTTTTAAGATAAGGGAAGCTTATTTTGCTCCTTAAACCACCCATTCCTTGTATATAAAAGGTTTTGCGGTTGGTGGTGCTATTATTAAGTTCTGTTTGGACCTCTGTAGAGCGCGTATGCTTTATTTCGGCCGCATGTAAACTGCTTGGTAAAACCAATACCCCGGTATCAATTACAGTACCGTTAGTATTTCTGTAATATACCTGTACAGAAGCAGCAGAATCTAAATTGAACATAAATGTACCGCCCGGTCCGGATTGGGTTTTATCAAGTGTTACATACAGCCCGTTTACGTTGTTTTTAAAAACAAGGTTTGAACTAAGTTGAGTGCTTGATGCGTTATAAAGTATGCTGTTTACAAAAGCAGTACTAATAGGTATCCTTAACTGTGGCGGAACTTTTACCAATGTATCGGGCGCACCGGCAATAGGTGTAAATATTTTCACACTATCACTTGTTCTTGAAAGGAAAGATTTAGTGCCTAACAGGTTGGCTTTATCAGCACTCCAAACCTTGGTGTTATAATATACGTTGTTGGCTAACAGCCTTTCTTTAAGCTGATACACATTTGCTTTATATCTTGAAGCAATGGAGTCACCATAAAAACCGTTTGCCGCATACCTTAAAACCAGCAAAGCCGAGTCGACAGTTATTGTACCATAAGGAATTGTATAAGGGGAACCACCAGGCAAATTAAGGTCAATTGCTAAATTAGCTTCGGTTATACCAAACTGCGGGTCCTTAAAATAAGCTAATGGGGTGCGTGATAGTCCGCTGGTTACAACGCTGTCTTCACGTACGGTATTAATTACAATTGTTGATGTATCTATTAAGCTGCCGCTTATTTGGTTGGAAGCAACTACGCCCAAGCCTATAGTGTCCTGGTTTTTGCAACCGGTAAAAATAAAAAGACTTATCAACAAGGTTAATAAGTCTAATCTAATAAATTTCATATATCGATCTCTCAAAGCTTATACAACGTTCACCAATTCCTCATTGGTAATTTCGTCGTAAAAATTGTAATAATTTTCGAAATCTGCGGTAGAATTGAATTCTAAAACTGATTTTTGGCTGTTTTTAACATTATTTAACACATCCTCATCAATATGCTCGCTGCCTAATACAATAGCATCGCTATACTGGATAGCGCCTTCGTACAAAGCGGTATTTGTGCCGTCTTTGTAAACATCTATATGCTTTTCGGTCATGTCGCCCATAATGGCTTTACGTGCAAAATCAGCACCCATCTCACCTTTAAAGTCGTTCTCATAAATAGAATAAACCACTTTTGAATTTTTAAAAGTAGGATCGTCTTTATAAGTAGTTTTTAAATAAGCGGGAATCAACGCGCTCATCCAGCCGTGGCAATGGATCACATCAGGCGCCCAGCCTAATTTTTTTACTGTTTCTAATGCACCTTTGCAAAAGAAAATCATACGCTCATCATTATCAGCGTAAAATTTGCCATCCTTATCCTCAAACACATATTTACGCTGGAAATATTCTTCATTATCTAAAAAATATACCTGCATACGCGCCGCCGGGATAGATGCAACTTTTATGATCAACGGATTATCGTTATCGTTAATAATGATATTCATGCCCGATAACCTGATCACTTCATGAAGTCTGTTCCTTCTCTCATTGATATTTCCAAAACGAGGCATAAGGATACGAATTTCGTAACCTTTTTCCTGCATAGCCTGCGGAAGCTGGCGTGTTATTTCAGAAATTTTAGAAAGTTCAAGGAAAGGTGACATTTCATGAGTTATAAACAAAAGCTTAGATTTACCCATCTCCAAATCAGAATTTAAATTATGTAACACCTCAAAAAATTTGAGTGTGCAAATATAAGCATTATATATGAAGTATCAATCAATTATGCAAGTAGTTTTGGTTAATTTCTGGCATTTATGCAACTTCGCCAACTTTTTATAACATATAATATTGGAAAACTTCACTAAAAAGGCGGCTTTGCAGCAACACCTGGCTAAGTTAAAGGCCGATGGCGCTGTTATTACTTTTGTACCCACCCTGGGTGCATTGCACCAGGGGCACCTGTCACTTATACAACAGGCGCAACAATTAGGCAATGTGGTAGTTTGCAGCATATTTGTAAACCCCACCCAGTTTAATGACCCTAAGGATCTGGAAAAATATCCCCGCCCTATCCGGGATGATATAAAAAAACTGGAACAGGTTAACTGCGATGTATTGTTTAACCCTGATGTAACCGAAATGTATGCCAGCAATGAGAAATGGCATTTAGACATTGGCGAACTGGAAGGCTTGCTGGAAGGAAAGTTCAGACCAAGTCATTATCAGGGGGTAACCCAGGTGGTGTATAAACTATTTAATATAGTTAAGCCGGATATAGCTTTGTTTGGGCAAAAAGATTACCAGCAGTTTTTAGTGATTCAAAAAATGGTGGATACGCTGAAATTGCCTGTCGAGTTGGTAATGTGCCCTATCGTAAGGGAACCGGATGGTCTGGCTATGAGTTCGCGTAATATCCATTTATTGCCGGCCGACAGGCAACACGCGCTTATTCTGTCAAAAACATTAAATAAGATTAAGCAGGGGTTTAACCCCGATAATATCGCCCAATTAAAACAACAGGCCGAAGCTGCTATCAGCAATGAGCCGGGGGTTGAACTGGCTTATTTTGAAATCGCCGATGGCGATACTTTGCATCCGGCCAATAGAAACACTAAAAATATTGTTGCCCTGATAGCCGCCAAAGTTGGCAAAACCAGGCTGATTGATAATGTGGTTTTGGTTAGTCCATAGTTGATGGACCATAGACCATAGTTTTTATGGGTAACTAATAATATTTTACAAACCATGGACTATCGACCATTGACTATCGACTAAAAATAACACTAACTTTGCCCCATGATTATTGAGGTATTAAAATCAAAGCTTCACCGCGCCAGAGTTACCCAGGCCGAGTTAAACTATGTTGGTAGTATTACTATTGATGAGGATTTGATGGATGCGGCAAATATTATTGCCAACGAAAAAGTGCAGATTGTAAATAATAATAACGGTGCCCGTTTTGAAACTTATGTAATAAAAGGCGAACGCGGCAGCGGCACTATTTGCTTAAATGGCGCTACAGCAAGGCTGGCCCAGGTGGGCGACATTGTGATCATCATGTCATACGCGTACATGGAAATGGACGAGGCCCGTGCTTATGAGCCCATTTTGGTTTTCCCGGATACGGATAACAAATTGTTAAAATAATTACTTTTTTGCAGCCGGATAAGCGTTAATGCTTAACACCAGTTGTAAATTGGCATCAATATCTGCTCTGCGGCGAAGTTCGTAAATCATTTTTATCCTGATGCTGGGTTGACGCACCAATTTATCCAGGAAGGTTTTATTGTCAATATCCAGCGACATCAGATTACCGGCATCGGGCGTAATATCATGGCGCGATGCTACCAGTATCTCGTCCTTACTATCCTCTGCAGACATGTATATTTTTAAATTTTTAATGTTTCCCAGGTTATAATCTGCCGGATCTGTTGATTTTAGTTTTGCCGATATAATACTAACCTCGCTTACATTATTACCATTATTGCCCCCCGGAGAAAAATTTTGATCAAAGCTGTTAGCCAAACTTACTGCTGTGTAGTTCTTGCCAGTTTCGGCAGCTGCAGGTATTACTAATGTAGTGGTATATGGGAATGTTGATTTTACAATAGACTGCATCATGCCGCAAGAGCCCATGAACAGGGGCAATACCAGTAAAATAAATAACACGCTCCTTCTCATATCTTGGGTTATTATAGAATATATTGCATCGATAGTAAATATCGCTTATTTAATTTAAAAAGCCATTAAAATGTGAGATAATTAAAGGCGTGTTGTATTTAATGGAAATAACGTAAAGGGCATTTAAGGCAATAACAAGCACCGTACAAACGTTAATGGATGTTAAATAATTTCATTTAAATTTTTAGAATAAGGCGTTTAATA
>DHIR01000066.1 GCA_002403905.1 Mucilaginibacter sp. UBA4741 | reverse complement strand
CTTATCCCGAACTCACGTTAAATTAGAGACCAATAGCATAGTCGCTCTTCAGCGAAATAAGAGGCAGAGCCTCGACCGATGTTGTAGCAACGGATTTTAATCCGTTGAAAAAAAAGAAAAAGCAATAGCAAGTGCCGTAGGCACGGCCCATGTAAATAACAAAATGGCAAATACCTATCATCAAATATACCTGCAAATAGTCTTTGCTGTTAAGTACAAGGAATCAATAATTAAAAAGGATTGGCAACCTGAAAATTTTGGTGTTATTGGCAATTTAATAAACGAAGCAGGCTGCAAAACTATTATTGTTAACGGTGTAGAAGATCATGTACATTGCCTCATTGGATTAAAGCCAGCGGTTTCTGTTTCAGAACTAATGAAAACAGTGAAAGCAAAATCGTCCAAGTACATCAATGACCATTCTTTAACTCCACAACGCTTTGAGTGGCAGGAAGGCTACGGCGTGTTTTCCTATAGCCAGTCGCAGGTTGATAGCGTTTATAAATATATTCAAAACCAGCAAGATCACCATAAAAAACAAACATTTAAAGAAGAGTATCTTGAGTTTTTGCAGAGGTTTAAAGTGGAGTATGATGAGCAGTATATTTTTCAGGACCTAATTTAAATATGGGCCGTGCCTACGGCACTCATTACTCGGGTTTGTCTTCTTCAACGGATTGAAATCCGTTGCTACAAAATTTGTCGAGCCGATGGCTCTTTTTTATACGGAATTATGGGGCCTAAATAACAATTGTTATTAATCAAATTTTAAAGCACTGGGCTTTAACCAAGTAGTGATACCATACAAATCTTTGCGCATTTTTATAGCGAGGATATTTAAAGTATCGGCGGTAGGATGGTCGATATTTTTTTTTAGATTTAAAATAACTTCATCTGATCCGTATAACAACATATTTATAAACTCAGCATGTAGTTCATTTAATAATCTGTCTATTGAAGCGATATCTGGCCTATTGACTACAAGCATGGTCTTTTCCTTTTCATAATTTACAAGAGCGTAACTCATTAGAATAATAGCTTTATAGCGAACCTCTTTAAATGTTAGTTTTGCATCTTGTTTAGCTTTTCTTGAGCCTATGAAGAAATCAAGGATGCTTTTAAGTAGCCCCCCTAAGCCAACAAAGCCTATTGCGGTAAGAATTTCGTTAACTGTCATATTGATAAATTTAGATATCTAACCTTTGGCTTTAAATCTGTACTAAGATAGCAAAAACGAGATTGCAAAATCATTCAACAGTATTAGTGGTTTACTAATCTTTTACAATAATCTCCTGTTTTACTACTTTTACACTAATTATGACAATAAGTGCGGCTACCCCTTTTACTTTATTAAACCAGGATCTTTTATTATTGCCGCAGCGCGCCATTTACTGGCAACAGCAAAAAACACTAATTGCTGCCGATGTGCACTTGGGCAAGGTTGGCCATTTCCGCAAAGCGGGGATAGCGGTGCCGAGGGATATGGAGCAGGGTGATCTGGGAGTACTATCGGACCTGATTGATGAGTATCGCCCCGAAAAAATAGTGTTCCTGGGCGATCTTTTCCATAGCGATATGAACGCCGATTGGGACTGGTTCAAGCTATGGCGGCAGCAATTCCCCAAACTGGAAATTATACTAATACGCGGCAATCACGATATTGTGCATGACGACCATTACCACCAATTGAATATCGGTTTGCATGATTCGCTTTTAATAGGGCCGTTCCTGATGTTACATCATCCGCAAAGCGAAGAAGAATTGGATAAGTTAAATGGTTATGTTTTTTGCGGGCATATTCATCCGGGAATCAGTCTAAAAGGTAAAGGGCGGCAGGGTGTAACTTTGCCCTGTTTCGCGTTTAGCAAAAATCAGGGCATCCTGCCATCATTTGGAAAGTTTACCGGCCGCGTAGCAATCCGCAGTTTAAAAACTGATCGTATTTTTGCCGTGTTAAAAGATAAAGTAATGGCTATCGCCTAATGGTGCGCCAGGTAATAGTCAACTTTGGATGTGATCTGGTTAAAGGATACATCTCGTTCTAAAATATGACCGGTGCCATCCAGTAAATAATAAGTTGGCAAATCCTCAATACCCCAGTTATTCATATTGGGCGAGTCGATCCCTTTCAGATCCGAAACCTGTGTCCACGTTAGTTTATCATCCCGCATTGATCCCAGCCACCAATCGCGCTTTTTATCGAAGGATATACTTACAATACCTAATTCTTTATTCGTCATAAAGGGTGGCGGTTTATTGATCATAACCTGGTGGTTTATACGGCTTTTGTAATTCGCTGCCTTCCAAAATTCTATCAGGATCAACTTTTTATTCAAGGCTTTTAGATCAACGGGCTTGCCATCGGGCATGGTGCCCGCAATTTCCGGCGCCAGTGCGCCCGGTTTTAGTTTAATGATCGCGCTTAGCCTTTCGCCTATTTCTTTTCCTTCATCGGTGTTTTTTTGTGATGGGCTAAATGTTTTATAAATAGCATAATAACCAGCTGGGTCGCCCTCAAAATCAAGTCCGTGCATTATATGCGCCGCTATTTCATTTTCGGGATATTTATCTACATAAACCGCCAAAACCACCGGGTTGATGTTTGAGGTTTTTACTTGCGCGATTTGCAATTGGTTAGCTATAATAGTGGTGTTGTTATCCCAGTTTTTTGACGATTTTACAGCGATTTTATATTTTTCGTCAAGTGCATCCTGCCTTTGTTGGGCGGCATCCCTCATGCTTTCATACAATTGATGATAAGTTGATAACTGGTTTTGTATGTTTGAATTTGAGGTAATCTTTGGATAATAGTTTAAACTGTTTTTATCTAATATAATGGTGTATTGGCTCGGCTCAAGATAAAGCTCAAAATCTTTACCGTCTTTGCCCGCTTGCGATACCATTATGGTACCGTAATACGAATACTTTAACCAGGTTTTATCGATATGGAACTTACCGTTAATGATATTAACACCCGACAAGATTTCTCCTTCCCCGTCTTTTAAAGTTACAGTACCTTCGGTAAGACCGCTTGCTATGCCGGTTATCTCTATACTACTACCGGTACAGCCGGCAAATGTAAAAACAACAAAAAACAGGTAAATGTATTTCATGGTGAAAAAGGTTAATTGGTATTACTAACCTACCATAAAATCACCTAAAATAAGAATTTAATGATGTTTAAAATAATTATCAACGGCGGCAGGCACATCGGCAAAATCAACAACACGTTCAATAATAAGCCCCTGCCCATCTACCAGGTAATAAGCCGGTATGCTTTTTATACCCCAGCTTGGCCCGTTTGGCGAGTCGTCACCTTTAAGATCTGATACCTGTGTCCATTTCATCTTATCGCGATCTATAGCGGCCAGCCATTTATCTTTATCGGTGTCAAATGATACGCTTACCACATCAAACCCTTTAGGAGTTAGCTGTAATAACTGGCTAATTATTTGCTCATGATTATCGCGGCTTGTGCCATTGGTTGATCTCCAAAAATCAAGCAGTATCAGCTTTTTGTTCATGGCTTTAATATTCACTTCCTTACCATCGGGCGTAGTGCCTGCAATGGCCGGCGCGGTACCGCCCGGGGCCAGTTTACTTAACTCTTTTAACTTTCCTTCAAGTACCTGGCCTTCATCGCTGTTTTTAGCGGCATTACTAAACCGGGTAAACAGTCTGTAAAAAGCCACCGGGTCATCCTGGTAATCCATGTGGGTCATTAGGTGTGCGGCTACCTCATTATCAGGAAATTTAACCATAAAGGCAGTAAAAACGCTTAACTGATCAACCTGGTTAGTTCTCAGCTCTTCGGCTTGCATTTTACTAAGTTTATCGGTTTCGGCAGACGACCGTATGTTCCCATCATCCATTTTTTGTATTTGCTGGTTTATGGCAACTACTTTTTGACGCACTTGGTGTACCAGCGTGTCATTAATAGCGTAATAGGCTGATAGCTGGGTTTGCATTTGCGATGATGAGGTAACACGTGGGTAATCGTTTATTCTATCTTGGTCTATGTTGATGGTATAGGTGCCCGGTTCAAGATACAGCTCTACCTCGCGGTTGCTGCCTTTTGTGGCTTTAGATGCATAAAGCATTTTGTAGTAGCCCGAATACTGCAGATACTCTTTGAATTTAAACTTCCCTGCTTCAATATCCGTTCTGAAAACATTGTTGTTTGCCAGATCCCTTATAATAACATTCCCATAGGTTACGCCGGGGGCGGTACCGGTAATTTCAATATCACCCTGCGTGCGCTTGCAACCGGCAAATGTTATCGCAAGGAGAATAAAGCAAATGTATTTCATTTTTGACATAGGGAGTTGGCACCACTAAAGTAATATAATTACTATTAAACGCAAAAAACACACTAAGTTTTTAATTAAAATCAATTCCTTTTAGATTGTTTCTAAATAGCTAATTGCCCGCTATTTACTAAAAAGCATTTATATGTTTTGGTATTTAATAAATACTTTTGCGTAAATATTTATTTACAATAAAATAATGAGCGAAATTAAACAAACCTTTAACTCATCGCTGGGCAAAAAGCTTATTATGGCTTTAACGGGCTTGTTTTTATGCACCTTTATTATAGTGCATTTAGGCGGCAACCTGTTTTTATTTAAAGATGACCAGGGGTATGGGTTTAACGTGTATGCCAATTTTTTGACGCATTTCCCGCCGATAAAGGTTGTAGCCTATTTGCTGTACGCATGTATACTGGTACACGCGCTTTACGGATTGGTACTAACGCTAAAAAACCGCAAGGCCCGACCGGTGGCTTATGCATCACAGAACAAGGCTCCGGCATCATGGTCGTCAAAAAACATGGGGCTGTTAGGTTCAATCCTTTTCTTGTTCATTGTTATACACATGGGCGATTTTTGGTACAAATACAAATTTACCCATAGTGTTGGCTACAAAGAGTATCGCACAGACGTGCTAACCAACCAAACCACCGTTACCGATTTTGTCCCTGTCGACCCAACATTTGAGCATTCATCAACAACAGCAAATGACGTAGAGATAGTACGCGTTAAGGATATACATACTTTGGTATCAACCAGCTTTCATAACGTCTGGTATTTAATACTGTATGTAATTGCAATGGGTACGCTGGCGTTCCACTTGCTGCATGGTTTCCAGAGCGCGTTTCAAACGCTGGGGTGGACACATCGAAAGTATACACCCGTGGTCAAGTTTATCGGCACCTGGTTCTTCGCGGTAATTATTCCTGCCGGATTTGCCCTTATGCCGATAGTATATTATTTTTTTAGATAATTAGATAGAATCAAGATACAAGAGTCAAGAACCAAGACGCACAGTATTTAGATTTGAATAAAAAGTTAAACAAACGCAAAAAGGAAAGACAAAAAGAACATCATCAAAACATCTTGATTCTTGTCTCTTGATTCTTGCCTCTAAAATAAAAACAATGAGTTTAGATGCTAAAATTCCGCAGGGCCCATTAGCCGAAAAATGGAGCAAGCATAAATTTAACTTAAAGCTGGTTAATCCTGCCAATAAGCGTAAATACGATGTAATAGTTGTAGGTACCGGTTTAGCAGGCGCATCAGCGGCAGCATCGCTGGCCGAGTTGGGTTATAATGTAAAAGCATTTTGTTTCCAGGATAGCCCGCGCCGCGCGCACTCTATTGCTGCACAGGGTGGTATTAACGCTGCCAAAAATTATCAGAACGATGGCGACAGCGTTTACCGTTTGTTTTATGATACCATTAAAGGCGGCGATTACCGTGCCCGCGAAGGCAACGTTTACCGCCTGGCCGAGGTATCGGTAAACATCATAGATCAATGTGTTGCACAAGGTGTACCATTTGCCCGCGAGTACGGCGGCTTGCTGGATAACCGTTCGTTTGGTGGTTCGCAGGTATCGCGTACGTTTTACGCGAGGGGACAAACGGGACAACAATTATTATTAGGAGCCTACTCGGCATTGAACCGCCAAATCCATAAGGGTAAAGTTAAAATGTACACCCGCAGCGAAATGTTGGACGTGGTTACTGTTGACGGACAGGCAAAAGGTATTATTACCCGCAACCTGGTAACCGGCGAGATTGATACCCACACCGGCCACGCTGTATTGTTATGTACAGGCGGTTATGGTAACGTGTTCTACCTGTCTACCAACGCCATCGGGTCGAACGTTACAGCAGCATGGCGCGCGCATAAACGCGGTGCTTTTTTTGCTAACCCTTGCTATACACAAATACACCCAACCTGTATCCCGGTTACCGGCGATCATCAGAGTAAGCTAACGCTGATGTCTGAGTCATTACGTAACGACGGGCGTGTTTGGGCACCAAAGACTGTTGAGACTGCAGAGAAACTCCGCAAAAAAGAAATTACTGCTGCACAGGTAGCCGAGAATGACCGCGATTATTTCCTGGAACGTAAATATCCATCATTTGGTAACCTGGTTCCGCGCGATGTGGCATCACGTAACGCTAAAGAAATGGTTGATGACGGCCGTGGTGTAGGCGGTTCGGGCTTTGCTGTTTTCCTTGATTTTGCCGATGCGATCAATCGTTTAGGCCAGGAAGCGGTTGCTGCCAAGTACGGCAACCTGTTTGATATGTACTATCAAATTACTGATGAAGACCCTTACAAACAACCTATGCGTATTTACCCTGCCGTGCATTACACCATGGGCGGCCTTTGGGTTGATTATAATTTAAGCACCAACGTACCGGGCCTTTATGCCCTGGGCGAGTGTAACTTTAGCGACCACGGTGCAAACCGTTTAGGCGCCTCGGCATTGATGCAAGGATTGGCCGATGGTTATTTTGTTATCCCATATACTTTAGGCGATTACCTGGCTTCTATCGGCCCAAAACCGGTTGATGCTAACCACCCTGCCTTTGCAAAAACCAAGCAGGATGTTGTTGATCGTATTAATAGCTTACTAGCACTTAAAGGCACTAAAACGGTTAACGAATATCACCGCGATCTGGGCCATATTATGTGGGAATACTGTGGCATGGCACGTACCGAAGAGGGACTAACCAAAGCCAAAGGACTAATACAAGCCTTACGTGCCGATTTCTGGAAAAACGCGCTTATTGTTGGCGCAGGCGATGAAGTAAACGCATCGCTTGAAAGAGCTGGCCGTGTTGCCGACTTCCTGGAACTTGGCGAACTATTGGTTGATGATGCCCTGATGCGTAAAGAATCATGCGGCGGTCACTTCCGTTTAGAATCACAAACCGAAGAAGGTGAAGCATTGCGTAATGACGATGTCTTTGCGTTCGTAGGTGCATGGCAGTACAAAGGCGATAATCAGCCGGAAGAATTACATAAAGAAACATTAGATTTTGAATTTGTTCACCTAACACAAAGGAGCTACAAATAATGAGCGGAGCGATGAACTTGACACTAAAGGTGTGGAGACAAAAAAATGCCAATTCTTCAGGCAAAATGGTGACGTACAAGGCCGAGAGTATCTCGCCGGATATGTCATTTTTAGAGATGTTGGATGTGGTGAATGAGAGCCTTACCCTTAAAGGGGATGAGCCTATACATTTCGATCACGATTGCCGCGAAGGTATTTGCGGGATGTGTTCGTTATATATTAATGGCCGCCCGCATGGGCCAAAAAGCGCCATTACAACCTGCCAGCTGCATATGCGCAGCTTCCATGATGGCGAGACCATCACCATCGAGCCTTGGCGCGCGGGGGCTTTCCCGGTTATAAAAGATCTGGCGGTTGATCGTTCGGCGTTCGACAGGATCCAGCAGGCTGGTGGTTACGTATCAGTAAATACCGGTGGCGTGCCCGATGCTAATATCATCCCTATCCCTAAGGTTATTGCCGACGAGGCTTTCAACTCGGCTACCTGTATAGGTTGCGGGGCTTGCGTGGCAGCTTGTAAAAACGCTTCGGCTATGCTGTTTGTATCGGCCAAAGTATCGCAGTTGGGTATGTTGCCGCAGGGCCAGCCAGAGCGCTGGAGCCGCGTACAAGCCATGGTTGCCCAAATGGATGCCGAAGGCTTTGGTAGCTGTACCAATACCGGCGCCTGCGAAGCAGAATGCCCCAAAGGAATTACGCTGATCAATATATCACGCATGAACAACGATTTCTTCAGCGCCAAACTTTTCCGCGAAGAAAAAGTGCATGACCATAGCGGCGGCAGCGAATAACGATATTTAAAACTTACAACAATTGTGAAAGGCTTGGGATATTTTCCCGGGCCTTTTTTGGTTTTCACTGTAGTTTGATTGCTACAGTACAACAATATCTTGCAACTACAATACGCAAAGGCTATATCATTCACAAACGAACGGGCCATTTACTACATTTCAAGCTAGTTATTAAAGTCCAAGAACCTGCTTAAATTCTACTAACGAAACGATAGTCAGTTTTGGGAACTCTAATCTCTTCAGCGGATTGAAATGCTTGTCATTGGTCACCAGGTAATCAACATTCCCTGCAACAGCCAGGTCGGCAAATTTATTATCGTCAGCATCGGCTGTTACCAACTGCCATTTAAAAAAGGGCTCTGTAAAAGTAACGTTTACAGCGGTGCTGATAATAGAATATACTAAGAGCGCAGTATCTTCAGAATAAAGTTCTGTTAATTTTTCAAGATACTCCGTCAGGATTTCATTACTGATCAGCCACTCAAATTGCTCTGCTTCAAACGCTTCGTATAGCCAGTAATAATCGCCCCGTGGGGGAAGGGATGCAACCAGGCAATTGGTATCGATAACAACACGCATTAACTATCCGCGTTCAGCATATTATCAAAATCCTGGTGGGTGTAGCCTTTTTCAGCTACCGCTTTATTCACTTCTTTCTCCAGCAATTTTGAATAATGCTTAACCAACAACCTTTTCACCTCCAACGTTTCCTTTTCAGACATTGGCCGGTTAAACAGGCGGAGCAGGCTAACCTGTACCGGGTTAAGTTCTGTATGTTGATTAATAGTAATTGCCATTTTTATTGCTCCTTATGTAAAACAAATTTAATAAATGTTGGCCGTAACAAAGCAATAAGTAAATAATTTCTCGTTCGAGGTCTATGGTTTCAAATGTATTTTACCTGGTTAAGTATCGATTCTTTAATGCGCAACTTTAATGAGCCTTTGGTAACAAGGTCTATACGCAAACCTAAAGCTTGCTCCAGGAAACTTTCTAAGGTAAAAAACGACCAGCCCACAGGTTGCGAAAACTCAACTACCAGGTCAAGATCGCTATTGTCATTTTGCTGCCCGTTAGCATACGAACCAAAATAGCCGATCTCGCTTACATGAAATTTTTCAGCAAGTATCGGTTTGATTTTCTGTAGCTTAACTTCTATATCATTGGTTGACATATACAAAAATACATATTATTAAATAAAAGTGCATTTGCGAGTATCAACTTTAAAATAGGAGAATAGAACACCCCCTACTTAGCCTTCGCCTTATTGGTTTTATTAATGTCTTTTAACTGCGTAAAAATGTCCTCAACATTATAATCAGACAGCAGGATATTATAATCCTTCCAAAACTTTTCGTCGCCATTGCTTTTGTAGGCGTTGATGTTATCGTTACGGCCAATTTTCGAGTCGAACGATTCTTTCTGCGTGGTATCAACAGCAGTGATCTGGTAATTGAATTTAACGTGCGCTACATAGTCATGTTTTTGGTCGGCGCTTTTAACAGCCAGCGCGTCATCGCCCTCTACGCCAGATAGTACCCATTTGTTGCCTACTTCCTGGTAGCTTACTTTGGCATTGTCGGTCTGTAAGCCTATGTCTACATTGCCGGTGCGCATCAGCGAGCGCTCGGCAAAAACGCCCGAACTAAAATCCTTCAATCCGGCAGGGCTTAGGCCGAAATCAAAATAGATAAAGGCGTAAGTTTTGGCATCAACAAACATGCGGCCCCGATAGGTACGCTCGCCCGAACCTGGTTTTTCTTTGAAATCAATTTGATAAGCCTGGTAGCCTTTAAAATCAACAATGCCTTTAACCTCGAATTTATGTTTGGTTAGCCCGGCATCGTTTAAAAACTCGCAGGCATATAGGTGGTTAATAATATCCTGCTCGAAAATAGAGTTAGGCTTTTGCCCAAACTCGAGCGAGGTAAAATCGCGGTCGTTTTTTTCGTTACGGGCTTTTAGCAGGCGGAAGATATCGGCGTGCTTATCGCCATAGCCAAAATTATAAACATCAAAAACCGCTTCCGACAGTTGCAGCGGCACAGCACTGTTATACGTGTACATGCGGTAAAACCCGCGCAAAATATGGCGGTGATTAATATAATTTACTGGGATGCGGGTAATGGCTTTTTGTATGATCTTTAGCGCATCATAATAAGCTATGGTGACTTCTTTAAGTTCGGTATTGCTTTTGTCTAACAGGATGTTGAGTTGACCGCCGGCCTTTAAACCGGCTATGGGCAGCAGCTTGGTTTTATAGCCGATGCACGAGATCTTTAACGTATCGGCATGGTTAGCGGCGGGGATTATCAAGGCAAACATGCCCGCGTTATTGGTAGATGTACCAACGCCTTTACGGTTAATGCTCACGCCTGCCCGGTTGATGCCCCGCCCGGTTTTCGAATTGGTTATTTTACCGCTGATATTGATCTGCGCACTAACCCGGCAGGCCAGCAGCAGCAGCAAAAAGGCAAAAAGTACACGGCGGGTATTATTCATGCTGATGCAAATTATTAATATACTGCAAGATGATAAAAAGCAAGATACTAAAAAATTAAAGTAGACCATCGCATCTAATTATGCGACCACTGAATGTTTTTAAGGGATGTTGGGTGTCCGTCCGCGACAGGTGCAGACGCATAATGGACGGACGGACGGGGATGTTCACTTATATCCGATTGCCATTTCCATGCTGATTAAATAGCTTGGCCGAATGTTTTATTTGATAACAGACCAGCCAACTACTTGCCCAATATGCGGTACAAGAAGCGATATAATAGCCGATCTTTACCACACTAACTTACAGTTGCTAATTAATGAATGTTTAAATATCAATTGTAAACACGTATTTTTAGAGGTAGAAATCTAAAATCTAATAAGTGATCGATGTAACCTGCGCTTTAATTATTGATGAGCAAAATCGTTTGTTTACCGCTCAAAGGAGTAAAAAGATGAGTTTGCCTTTAAAATGGGAATTGCCTGGCGGCAAAATTGAACCGAACGAGTCTGCTGAGAGTTGCTTGATTCGAGAAATAAAAGAAGAACTAAATGTTGAAATAGAAATTGTTAAAAGCCTTGAATCTAATAAACATACTTACCCATCTGTAACTATTTGCCTTATTCCTTTCATTTGCAAACAGGTTAGCGGCGTAATATCATTAAAAGAACATGCTAAGTTTAAGTGGCGTAATACAAATGAATTATTAGATTTGGATTGGGCAGAGGCTGATATACCTATTATTAACAATTACTTAAAACACCTAAATGTCATCACTTGAATTGGGGCTCTATGAGCAACTCATTACTAAGTTAATCTCCAATAAACTTCAGTTACTTGATGATAGAGCTTTTTATGTAAAGAGCGCGTTATTAGATAAGGAAGAAGCATCACGTTATTTAAGCTTGTATTTATCTGAAACAATAAAGTTTGCGCTTAATGAAATCAAAGATGAGGACAAGACGGTTAAACAAATTGAACTATCAAATAAGATAATAGGTATATACGCTTAAGTC
>DHIR01000071.1 GCA_002403905.1 Mucilaginibacter sp. UBA4741 | reverse complement strand
AACAGGTAGCCCCTAACGGGGCATAGAATTTCTAAAAGAGGTCCACGTTCGGGACGCGCAATTAAGCCTTTAACGCCTGTACTGCAAACTCGCGGCATTTTTTAACTTCGGCAACAGCATCTGATCCTTTAGGGATGTTATACTCCTGCTCTATAGTAACCGGAAATTTGTATTTGTTTTTCTTAACCAGTTGCAATACCTCTTTTATTGGTGTATCACCCTCGCCCCATGGCGTATTTGGGCCGTCATGATATTTACGGTCCTTAAGGTGCATACTTACTATGCGCTCGTGGTTTTTTTCAATAAAAGGTATCGGGCTGCTGCTGGTGCCTGATGTATAATGTCCAATATCCAAATTAATGCAATTGTATTCAGACTGGCTTAAAGCGGTATCCCATAATGTTGGGGTAGCTTGTGTGTGGGCATGGTAGCCAACTTTCATTTTATGTTTGGCACCCAGTTCGCCAAGGCGTTTGGTTTGAGCTTCGTTACCCAATTCAACAGTACAATGCGTTGCTCCCAAAGCTTTACCAGCATTAAAAGCATAACCAATTTCTTCGTCTGTATTGCGGGCCTCTAAGGCACTTGGTTTCCAGGCGTAAATGGTTACACCGGCATCCTTGTACATTTTGCGCAGCTCTTTAAATTTATCCATAGACACAGAAGCGCGCCAATCTGCTACCGCTTTATTATGATCGGCATTGCTTTGGCCTTGCTCGCGTTTAGGTATGCCTGCATAAACTTCGGCGGCATCGCCCATTAGCTCAATAGCGTTTATATTGCATTCTACGCAATATTTCAACAGGTCCTCAACAGATCCCGGCATACTTCTAAATGAATAAGTTATTACGCCTATCTGTACGCCTTCAACCTTCGAGTCCGGCTTATCCGCAGCACCCAAAACTGAGTGTGCAAATGATGATTTTGACAGGAACAAAATCCCTGCACCTGCAAGCGCACCTGTTCCAATAAACCGGCGTCTTGATAATTGATCATTCTTCATGAATTTATGCTGTTAATTTAGTGTTTAAATGGTGATGTCAAATTTATAAATTTATATGAAACCGCATAATTTGTAGTGAAACTATTATGGGGCATGTTTTGTAACTTTTATATCAGAAGTGCCAATAAAATTCATCGAGTCGGGCGAATAATTTTGGCGAACTGTTTAATAAAATGCTGGCAAACAGTTGGTTTTGAGAAAAAAAACATTTAACTTGTGATTGAAATTATAATCTAACCTTAATCTTATATCCATAACCTATAAATCATTTTATTATGAATGCAAAACAACTCACGCTATTAATGATATTTGGCGTATTTTTATTTGCCTGCAAAAAAAGCAGTAATACTCCTGAAGAGCCGGCACCAACTAAAAAGGTAAAGTATCTATCCCAGGTTACTATAGTACGAGGTACAACCACTAGTTCTACCTATTACACCTACGATGCACAAAAAAGATTAAGTACCGTTAAACAGGGCAATACTACAACCACCTATTTCTATGACAGTAATAAATTGTCTTCTATTGAAAGAATAACTATTTCTGGCACAGATATTTCCAGCGTTGTTACCCAGATAACTTATTCTGACGGAGCATTTTCGACATCAGCAAAAAGTTATAACAATGGCATATTCAACATTGAACATATTACAGGTTACCTTGTCATTGACAATAAAATAACAGAAATACACCGTGATGATGCCATAATTATTATACAATCCTATGATAGCAATGGCAACCTTATAAAATCTCAAAATCAGCTTTCCAATGGAACTTATACGTATAGCGATAAAAAAAACCCCGCTATGGTAAATGCTGACCCGGACCCAAGAAACTATTCTTCGCCAAATATTCTTCTCAGCTCAACAAGCAACGGTACGAACGGCGCAGTTACTACTACTTATACTTATGAATTTGATAGCAAGGGTTTTATCCTAACAAGTGCTACACCAAATTATAAAGGTACTTATACTTATGATAGCGATGGCTATATAACCACATCAGCTACGGCCAATATAACTTACCCCAGCCAAAGTTATACTACTACTTATACTTATACCGAGCTTTAAAATTAGCTAACTGTACCAATCAATTGTATCGGTTCATTGTAAAAGTGCCTGCCTGTTCTAAAGAATCAGCAGGCACTTTTGGGATTAATGATTTAGTAAATTATTGGCGAATACAAATAATATTCGCAGTTTTAACGCATCTAACGACGTTATTAACCAACTAAATTCCCTAATCATGATCATCAATAAGAAAGGCTTATTTCTTGTTTTATTTTTAACCGCTTTTTCAAGTATGCTTTTTGCGCAAAGCGTTAAAAATACCGGCTTTTATAAAAACGAAATGAAGGCACTACAGGCTGCCATTAATAAAAACTTTTACGACAAGGCGTCCGGCTATTACTTTGTAGTGGTAGACTCTGCAAAGCGCGAAACCAAGAATGGTTATACCCGCCAATATACTTACCTATGGTCGCTTTGCGCCATGTACCAGGCTGCTAACGAGATAGAAAAGTTAGAACCCAAAGCCAACCTGATGGACCCATTGGTGAAGAACATGAGTTATTATTTAAATACAGCCCCACCGGCACCCGGTTATACCGATTATATTATGAAACTAAAACCCGGCGAGCGTTATTATGATGATAACGAATGGATAGGAATAGCCGCTTTAGATGGTTATGCCCGGACTAAAAAGAAATCAGACCTGGCCCTGGGTAAAATGATGTATGATTTTGTTATGACCGGCTATGACCAGGCTTTAGGTGGTGGGGTATATTGGAAAGAAGGCGATCTGAGTTCTA
>DHIR01000064.1:7022-8405 GCA_002403905.1 Mucilaginibacter sp. UBA4741 | reverse complement strand
CTAATAATAATTAATAACTCTTGTTTTTAACAATTCGTGCCCTCTTGATATTTTTCTTTTGTGTAAGGTCGTTTTAATTTCTCGAATTAGTGCGATTTCTTTTCGTGAAAATTCGCATGAATTCGTGAAATTCGTGTTTTTGAATTAGTGTTTAAAATGACGAACACCGGTAGTAACCATCGAAATGTTTTTTTGATTGCACATTTCAACAGAAAGCTTATCGTTTATTGATCCGCCCGGTTGTAGTACAGCCAGTATACCGGCCTCTGCAGCCAGTTCCACACAATCAGGGAAAGGGAAGAATGCATCAGATGCCATTACCGCTCCTTTTAAGTCAAACCCAAAGCTTTCAGCTTTTATAATCGCTTGTCTTAATGAATCAACCCTTGATGTTTGGCCAACACCACTAGCCATTAGCTGGTGATTTTTAGCGAATACTATCGTATTTGATTTGGTATGTTTAACTACCTTGTTGGCGAAATAAAGATCTTTTAATTCCTGCTCTGTTGGCTGCCTGTTGGTAACTGCTGTCATTTGTTCAGGGCCTTCGACAGTAGCGTCTTTGTCTTGCTCAATAACGCCGTTTAATAATGTTTTAAACAGCTTGTTAGGCAATTCAACCGGTTGACGGATCAGGATGATACGATTCTTTTTCCCTTGCAAAATTTGTACAGCCTCATCGGTATAAGCCGGTGCAATTAATACCTCGTAAAATATTTTGCTGATCTCGGTAGCCGTTTCTGCATCGATCTCATCATTAGCGATAATTACACCACCAAATGCCGATACCGGGTCGCAAGCCAAAGCATCTATCCAGGCCTCTTTTATAAAAGAGCGGCTTGCAATACCGCAAGCATTGGTATGTTTTAAAATAGCTACGGTAGGCTCTGTAAATTCATCAATCAAAGCAACTGCAGCGTCAACATCTACCAGGTTGTTGTATGATAATTCTTTGCCATGCAATTTGGTGAACATCGCATCTAAATTGCCATAGAAAACACCTTTTTGATGCGGGTTTTCGCCGTAACGTAATACCTGGCTTGTTTGTATGCTTTGTTTAAATACCGGGATAGGATTTTCCTGGTTAAAGTATTGGAAAATGGCGGTATCATAATTTGAAGTAATGTTAAATGCCTTATGGGCAAATTTCTTACGCTGATCTATAGTAGTAGTTCCGTTTTGTGCTTTTAGTATCTGGTCAAGCTCGGTATAATCATCTTTCGATGCTAAAATAACAACATCTTTAAAGTTCTTTGCCGCTGCGCGGATAAGGGAGATACCGCCGATGTCTATCTTCTCGATCACATCATCGTGGCCCGCGCCAGACTCTACAGTTTCTTCAAAAGGGTAAAGATCAACAATAACCAGGTCAATTTCAGGTAT
>DHIR01000064.1:6423-6787 GCA_002403905.1 Mucilaginibacter sp. UBA4741 | reverse complement strand
AATAACCAGGTCAATTTCAGGTATTTCGTATTGCGTTAATTGTTGCTTGTCGCTATCATTATTTCTGCGGGCTAAAATGCCGCCAAATATTTTTGGATGCAAGGTTTTAACACGACCGCCTAAAATTGATGGGTAAGAGGTAAGGTCCTCAACAGCAATAACATCAACCCCAAGGCTGCGTATAAAGGTTTCGGTACCACCGGTAGAGTATATGTTTACTCCAAGGCGGTT
Organism: Mucilaginibacter sp. UBA4741; assembly: GCA_002403905.1. Classification (GTDB taxonomy): domain Bacteria; phylum Bacteroidota; class Bacteroidia; order Sphingobacteriales; family Sphingobacteriaceae; genus Mucilaginibacter. The sequence goes on along the minus strand of DHIR01000064.1, from coordinate 6,556 downwards.
TAACTCGTGGATAATAGGCTCCAGATTATCTTTATAGTAAACTGAAATAAGGGCATTTTTAATGGCAACGGACTGACTCATTTACAAGGATTTTTTTGAGCCGCAAAGGTAGTGATTAGTGATTAGAGATTAG
>DHIR01000064.1:6077-6202 GCA_002403905.1 Mucilaginibacter sp. UBA4741 | reverse complement strand
TAGTGATTAGTGATTAGAGATTAGTGATTGAAGATGAGTTTTTTAAGAAAAAAGTAATATTAACGTTTTGGTAATAAATCCTCCATGTAATACTTTTAACCAGCCTGCAATAGTTATATATTTAT
>DHIR01000064.1:0-5946 GCA_002403905.1 Mucilaginibacter sp. UBA4741 | reverse complement strand
GCCTGCAATAGTTATATATTTATAATAAATTATTAACTTAGTGTATGACAACATTGATCATAAAATCAAATTCAGAAAAGAAAACACAATTGTTAATACAATTAGCTGAAGAGCTCGGATTATCTGCCAAAACTCAAAACTTTGTGGAATTAGATCTGAATGCTATGGTTAAGGGAATCGGGAGAAAAGCAACAGATGAGGAGTTGATCGATTACTTAACCAGGGAAACTGATGAATCGCCAATAAGCTTAGAAACCGCTTTTTCAAAATACCTAGATCAAAAATAATATCCTTGATTTTAGAAGTAAAAATAATGCCTCAGGCATCAAGAGTTATAGATGCTGTCGCGGATTTTGTAGAATCAAAGAACACCAAAGGAAGTGGTGGACGATTTGCTTTAAAATTTAAAGCGGCTATTCAAAAATTGGCCTTATCTGATGTCCAATACTCACTTTGTAACCATCACGTATTAGCATCATTAAAATATTCATGCGGCCATTTTAACGATTGGGTTATCGCATTTAAAATAGTTAACGATGAATTAATAGTTTACGAAATAATTCACGGGTCATTATTGTTTTGATTTATTAAACCTCCGTAAAATCAAGATCCTTGCCATAAGTCTCATCCAAAAACCATGCTGCTGTAATACCTATAGCAAAAACAATCAAACCGGTTACCCAGCCGCCTTTAACGTAGCTGTTAAAAAATCCACGGGTAAATTTAAATAGCAGTATCATTAAAGGTAATGTTCCCCTCACCATATTAGGTATGCTTATCCCTGCTGATGCACGCAGATTGGTGCCAAACTGCTCTATACTACTGGTAATGTATACCACATTTAAACCGGCGCCGAAACCTAACCCTGCACAGATCAGGTAGAACCAGGTAGGGCTGCCGCCATTTTGCAAAAAGAACAATACCGTAAATACTACGGCTATACTATAGAATATAAACAATGTTTTTTTGCGGCTCTGCAAACGCTGACTTAACCAGCCTACGCTAAAATCACCGGCGGCAATAGCCAAGTACAAACACATAATGGCGGTGCCCGGTTCAACTCCGTTTATGCCAAATGCTTTGCCAAACTGATCAGAAAAAGTAACCAGTATGCCAATGATGTACCATACCGGTAAGCCAATTAATATGCATTGCATATACTTTGCAAACCGCTTGCGGTTGTTAAAGAACATTAAAAAATTGCCTTTGCTTATGGTTGTTTCCTGCACCTGTTTAAATATGGCGCTCTCTTTTACCTGTACCCGCATTAATAATAAAACAAAGCCCAATACACCGCCTATATAATAGCAGGTGCGCCAGTCTACCATCTTACTAATGACAGATGCCGCCACAACGCCAAACAAACCAAAGCCGGCAATAAAGCCGGCGGCCATGCTCCGTTTTTCTTTGGGGAGTAATTCGCTTACTAATGTTATACCTGCACCAAGTTCGCCGGCAAGGCCAACGCCTGCAATAAAACGTAAAACAATATATTGGTTTAAAGTAGTAACCATGCCATTGGCAATATTGGCTATAGAGTAAAGTATTATTGAACCAAACAAAACCTTAAGTCGGCCTTTTTTATCACCTAGAACGCCAAATATAATACCGCCAATCACCATGCCTATCATTTGGATGCTGATAAGCAGTTCGCCTTTAGAAAGTATATCAGTCGGGTTTAAACCAAGCGATGCCAGGCTGGGTTTGCGGATAATAGCGAATAATAAAAGATCGTAAGTGTCAACAAAAAAGCCAAGCGCGGCAACAATTACGGCAAGTTGGAAAATGCTGGTTGACTGCTTTGTGGTCATGATTGAAAATTGGATAAATATTGGTGCGCTAAAAATACACCTAATCTTCAATCTCTAAACTTTAATATTTAAAAAATTAGCTTTTCATCTTCTTTAGCAAATTCTCAATAACTTTTGGGAAGTGCAAATGCTCCAGTTGCTGGCCCTTAAATTTTACCATTTCCAGGTTATCGCCCGGCTCTATCTTAAATTTAGATTGATGTATGATCTCACCCTCATCAAATTGGGCGTTAACAAAGTGTATTGTAATGCCAGATTCTTCTTCGCCTGCATCTAAAATAGCTTGATGTACATTATCGCCATACATGCCTTTGCCGCCATATTTAGGTAATAGGGCAGGGTGAAGGTTAATGATCTTGTTAGGGAAAGCCGCCAGTAAGGTTTGTGGTACCAGCCATAAGAACCCGGCAAGTACTATAAGGTCAACCTGTAAGGTTTTAAGCATGCGGATAATGTCATCCGTTTCATAAAACTCATGGCGGGTAAAAATATGCGATGGTATTTCAAAATTATCAGCACGTTGTAGTACATACGCCTGCGCATTGTTAGTTAATATCAATACAACTTCGGCTTCTGCACTGCGTTTAAAATGCTCCATTATTTTTTGAGCATTTGACCCTGATCCTGAAGCAAAAATGGCTATACGTTTTTTCAAAATGGCAAATAAATATTAGTAATGACCCAAATATAATGGTTTAAGCTTTTTAATCACTATTTGGAAGCAGCTTTTTGCCTGACAAAACCATAGCGTACAACTTTGCGCTTAGTTGTGATGGTATAGTTTTGTATATCGCCGGTTAATAACACCAGCGAGTATTGCCCTGCATTATCAATTTTAGCATTAGTAAACGGTCTTGACTTGCCCGCTGCAGTAGTATCCTGGCATACAATATCCGAGTTTAAAAACAATTTGTTTGCTGTTATTGCCCAATGGCCACTACCTGTAGGCTGATGTTTGCAATTAAAGTTGGTATAGGTACAGGTTTTATCAGCATTAAATGTAAATACCTGCGTGGTATCGCATAGCGTGTTTAAGGCGGTATCTAGTTTTGTGGTATCACCAACAGAGTAGGTAATCCTAACCGATGATAATTGCCAGGCACCGCTGCTTAATATAGTTTCTATATTGTTTACATTATCCTTTTTGCAGGAATTGCTAAGCAGGTTTATCAATATTAACCCCGATATAATGAGTAATGGTAGTTTGTTTTTCATTTAGTTTGATAGCACAAAAATAAAAATTAACGGCTATTGATAAGTAACCCAAGGCAATTATAACTGTTTTAAATCACTATTATTTTATTGATGAGTTTTTAAGCCCCTATATTTGCCCTATGCGGATACCTTTTGAACAACTTAAAGCCGAATTTAACCGAGTGCTTATCAGTCTTGATTTTCCTGCTGATAAGGCAGAACTATGTGCACATGTTTTTGCCGAGAACAGTCGTGACGGAGTTTACACGCATGGGTTAAACCGTTTCCCCACGTTTGTACGCTATATAAGACAAGGGGTTATCAAAGCCCAAAACGATCCAACGCTTGTAAACGCTTTTGGCGCTATAGAGCAATGGGACGGTAACCTGGGCACCGGTATAATAAACGCTCGCTTTTGTATGGATAGAGCCATTAGCCTGGCATCAGCAAACGGCATAGGCTGTGTAGCCATAAGGAATACCAACCACTGGATGCGAGGCGGCACCTACGGCTGGCAAGCCGCCGAAGCCGGTTTTATAGGTATCAACTTTACCAATACGATAGCTAATGTAGCGCCATGGGGAGGTACCACGCCAACGCTGGGTAATAACCCTTTGGTAATTTCTGTACCACGTAAAGCAGGACATGTGGTGCTGGATATGGCTATATCGCAATACTCATTTGGTAAAATGCTGCAGTATGAAAGTTACGGCGAGCAATTGCCCGTACCGGGCGGTTACGATAAAAACGGCAACCTAAGCACCGACCCAACAGCCATAATGGCATCAAAACGAGTACTACCCATAGGTTTTTGGAAAGGATCGGGCTTAACCTTAGTGCTTGATCTGCTGGCTACGGTTTTAAGCCAGGGGAGGTCTACTAAACAAATAACTGATCAAAGTACCGAGTCGGGTGTGTCGCAGGTGTTTATTGCCATCAAACCACAATCAGGACAACAAACAGATGACCTGATAGAAGAGATATTAAACTTCGCCAAAAGCAGTGAGCGGGTTAATGCTGATAAACCGATAACCTATCCCGGCGAGAATACTTTAAAGACCAGGAATAAGAATATTAATGAAGGTGTTTTGGTTGATGAGAAGATTTGGGAAGAGGTGAAAGCGTTGTAAAAGAAAAAGTGAGAGCTGTCACCCTGAGGCACTCGAAGGGTGAGCGCAAAGGCCACCCCGCATGCTTCGAGTACCTCAGCATGACACCGTCTTATTTTGCTACCCCATCATCCCTTCAAACTTTTCCCAAAAGCCATCTTTGGGTACGGGTGCAACAATTAATATAGGTTCTTTTTTTATGGGATGGATAAACTGTAACCTGCGGGCATGTAAACAAATGCTTTTACGCAAACTGCCGCGTGGGTAACCGTACTTGTTATCGCCAACTATTGGGCAGCCTAGAGTTGATAGTTGCACACGTATCTGGTGCGGGCGACCGGTTATCGGGTCAACCTCAATTAAATAGTAACCATCCAGTTCGCCAACCAGTTTATAGTTTAACTCAGATCGCTGGCTACCTGCTACCTCGCGATCATGTGCTTTGGTAACGTTTTTCTGCGGATTTTTTATTAGGTAATGTACCAAAGTGCCTGCTATTGGGTTGGGGCGTTTGCGCACCACAGCATAGTAGGTTTTATGCATTTCGCGGGCTTTAAACATTTTGTTTATCCGTTCTAAAGCCTTACTGGTTTTGGCAAACAATATAACTCCGCTAACGGGTCGATCCAGTCTATGCACTACACCCAGGAAAGCGCCATTAGGCTTGTCATATTTTTTGGCGATGTATTTCTTTACCTTTTCATCCAAACTCTCGTCGCCCGTATCATCAACCTGTACAATATCGCCCGCACGCTTGTTTACTGCAATAAGGTGATTGTCCTCATAAAGAATATCCTTATCGGTAATATCGTAGCTGGTGTAGTTAAATTCAGGTCGGGCCATTGTTGTATTTAGTCCGGAAGTCGGTAAGACCGTAAGTCCGTAAGTATATTATTAAAAGCTCCCCCTTCAGGGGGCTGGGGGGTTAGTATTGCTCCTTCTCGTTCGGGAACTCTTTAGCTTTTACATCGCTAACATAATTCTTAATCGCGCTGTTCATTACTTCGGCAAGGTTGGCGTACTGGCGCAAAAAGCGGGGTTTAAAACCTTTGTTAATACCCAGCATATCGTGTATCACCAAAACCTGCCCATCGCAATGCTGCCCGGCACCAATACCAATCGTTGGTATAACCAAACTTTCAGAAACTTCCTTAGCCAATTGCGCCGGAATCTTCTCTAGCACAATACCAAAGCAACCCAGCTCCTGTAACTTTAAAGCATCCTCTCTTAATTTTTGTGCTTCCACTTCTTCTTTGGCGCGTACAGTGTAAGTACCAAATTTATAAATGGATTGCGGGGTTAAACCCAAATGCCCCATAACAGGTATACCTGCAGTTAAGATCCGGCTTACCGATTCTGCAATTTCTATACCACCCTCTATCTTCACGGCATGTGCGCCAGATTCCTTCATGATCCGGATGGCGGATGCTAATGCCTCTTTACTATTGCCCTGGTAAGTTCCAAAAGGCAGGTCGACAACAATCAGCGCGCGTTTAGCCGCGCGTACCACTGCCGACGCATGGTATATCATTTGATCCAAAGTGATAGGCAGCGTGGTTTCATGGCCCGCCATTACGTTGGATGCCGAATCGCCTACCAATATAATGTCCATCCCGGCGGCATCTACAATGGTCGCCATCGAGTAATCGTAAGCGGTAAGCATGGCAATCTTCTCGCCATGGTTCTTCATCTCCTGCAGGGTATGGGTGGTAATTCTTTTAACTTCTTTATGAACAGACATGCTGATGTTTTTAAGCTGATGGCAAAGTTAGGATATTTTATTTCGAAATTCGGATGTTCGCCCCGATAGCCAGGGAAATCGCTTTTAACTT
>DHIR01000139.1 GCA_002403905.1 Mucilaginibacter sp. UBA4741 | reverse complement strand
GCTACCGTGCCATTAGCGTGGCCCAGGTGATTTATATAAGGCTGTATAGTAATGCTACGACCATCCGGCACATTTACATATTCTTTTTTAGGTAATTTATCTGCAAATAAATTTAATGAGCCGGCAATTAGTAGCGCGGCTAAAAAGGTGGTGATGATCTTTTTCATGATGATATGAGTTAATAGGTATATAACTCATTATCAATTCAATTGTTTAGGTTTTCATCATACAGGTTAGTCCGGATTTGCAATCGCAGACTACTTACCTGCAGTCCACATTATTTTGCTTATTAGCCAATGGTTTTGCTGCTTTTGGAGCACCATTAAATAACTGCCTTTTAGCTTCATACTTTTATGGCTGGTGTTATCAAACATGGTTTCATTATAATCACCGCTATCACTGGCTATATTGTTTGATATCGATATTCCGTTGCTATAGAAATTTAGCCGGCTATTAAACTGTTTCATTACAAACTCATACAGTTTAGTGATCTCTTTTTTTCCTTTGGCGCTCTTTCCATCGGGCGAATAAAAAACGGCGTCATCCGTAAACTGGCCCATCGCTTTATCTAATTGTTTATTTTGCAAGTAAATGGCCCAATTAGTACGCAGCTGTTCAATTAATTGACGGTCTGTATGTTGCGCGAAGCAAATAACAGGGATAAACAAAGCAATTACAAGTAGCGTCTTTTTCATATTGATACTTATTTAACCTAATTCCGAAATCGAAAATTCCCCTATACCTTATCCCCAAACGCCAAATCACCCGCGTCACCCAAGCCCGGCACGATGTACGATTTGCTGGTCATTTCTTCATCCACCGCGCAAACCCAAATTTTGGCTTTGGGTAGGTTGGCTTGCACATGCGCAATACCTACGGTGCTGGCAATTACGGCGGCAATGTGCAGGTTGGCAATTTCATAGGTCGCCATTAGTTCCTTGCAAACATCAACAATACTTTGGCCGCTGGCCAGCATGGTATCGCATAAAATAAAGGTTTTACCGTCAAGGTCAGGGGTTGATATATGATCTATCCGTATGGTAAAATCGCCTGATAGTTTAACCTTGCGGCAAGCCGTAATAAATGCCGATTCCGACTGGTCGAAATAATTCATAAACCCCTGATGAAAGGGCAAACCGGCACGCAATATGGTACCCAACACCAGCGCGGCACCCGGTAAATTAATATTGCAGATACCTAATGAGGTTTGTATTTCTTCGGCTGTATATTTAAATGTCTTACTTATTTCGTAAGCTAGTATCTCGCCCAATTTTTCCTGGTTGTGCCTAAAACGCTGCTTATCCTGCTGTATGGTAACATCGCGCATTTCGGCCAAAAAACTATTGGCAATGGAATTGGTTTTGTTGAGGATGAAGATCATGGTTAGAGATTAGAGGTTAGTTAATTAGAGATTAGGGGTAAAGCGTTATCAATGTAAATTTAATCAATTGTAGCTGAAGTTAAAACTAATCTCTACTTAACCAATCTTTAAATAATTCCCACCACTACTGACATAGGGCTGTCAACAAAGGGCATTAATTTTGATTAGTTATCAAAATGTAAACTAATGCCTGATCACTGGTTAACTAATCTCTAATCACTAACTTTACATCATCAATGGATTTTAACTTAACATCTCAATATAAACCCACCGGCGACCAGCCCGAGGCCATAAGGCAGCTGGTTGAAGGTGTAAATAATGGTGACAACTATCAAACCCTGCTGGGCGTAACCGGCTCGGGTAAAACGTTTAGTATAGCCAACGTTATACAACAAACACAAAAGCCTACGCTGGTTTTAAGCCATAATAAAACTTTGGCAGCGCAGTTGTATGGCGAGTTCAAGCAGTTTTTTCCGGAGAACTCGGTTAACTACTTTGTATCGTATTACGATTATTACCAGCCCGAAGCATTTATACCTACCACCAATACCTATATAGAAAAGGACCTGCAGATAAACGAGGAAATTGAAAAACTGCGTTTGCGCACCACATCGGCATTAATGAGTGGCCGCAGGGATGTTATTGTGGTATCGTCTATATCCTGCATTTATGGTATGGGTAACCCCGAGGATTTTGCCAACTCGGTATTTAAATTCGCGGTGGGTACACGTGTTAGCCGCAATGCTTTTTTACACAGGTTGGTAGAGATTTTATACTCGCGCACCACCGCCGATTTTAAACGCGGTACCTTTAGGGTTAAAGGTGATACGGTTGATATTTTCCCGGCCTATATGGACCACGCCTACCGCATATCTTTTTTTGGCGATGATATTGAAGAGCTAAGCACGTTTGATATCGGTACCGGTAAAACGGTAGAGAAGATGACGCACATGGTGCTTTATCCCGCCAACTTATACGTTGCCCCGCGCGAACGCTTTACCCAATCTATCTGGGCCATACAGGAAGAACTGGAAACCCGCAAAAAACAATTTATTGATGATGGCCGTTTTCTGGAAGCCAAACGTTTAGAAGAAAGGGTTAATTACGACCTGGAAATGATACGCGAATTAGGTTACTGCTCTGGTATTGAAAACTATTCACGCTTTTTTGATGGACGTGCGCCGGGTGCAAGGCCATTTTGTTTGTTGGATTATTTCCCTGATGATTATTTAATGGTGATTGATGAGAGCCATGTTACCGTTCCGCAGATACGGGCTATGTATGGCGGTGACCGTTCGCGTAAAATATCATTGGTTGATTATGGTTTCCGATTGCCTGCAGCTATGGATAATCGCCCGCTAAACTTCCAGGAGTTTGAGGGCCTGGCCCCGCAAACCATTTATGTAAGCGCTACTCCTGCCGATTTTGAATTAGAAAAATCGGGCGGTGTGGTTGTGGAGCAGGTTATACGCCCTACAGGTTTATTGGACCCTATAATTGAAGTGCGCCCGGTTATTAACCAAGTTGATGACTTACTGGACGAAGTAGATAAAATAGTAAAACTGGGCGATCGCGTTTTAGTAACCACCTTAACCAAACGCATGGCCGAAGAGTTAGCCAAATACATGGACCGCTTAGGCATTAAATGCCGCTATATACACTCGGAGGTTAAGACCCTGCAACGGGTGGAGATATTGCGCGATCTGCGTTTAGGCGTGTTTGATGTGCTGATAGGCATCAACTTATTGCGCGAGGGATTAGATCTGCCCGAAGTATCACTAGTAGCTATTTTAGATGCGGATAAGGAAGGTTTTTTACGTAGTGAGCGATCATTGATACAAACCATAGGCCGCGCCGCGCGTAATGACCGTGGCCGGGTAATTATGTATGCCGATAAAATTACCAACTCGATGGCCATTACCATGAGCGAAACCACCCGTAGGCGAGAGTTGCAGATAGCATATAATACCGAGCATGGCATAACCCCATTAACCGTTGGTAAAACCCGTGCCGAAATTATTGAGCAAACATCGGTAATGGATTTCCAGGGAGGGGTGCAGAAAGCTTATGTGGAGCAGGATATGATTAGCATGGCTGCCGACCCTATCGTTCAATACATGTCAAAACCCGACCTAAAGAAATCAATAGAAAACACCAAGAAAGATATGCTAGTCGCTGCCAAGGACATGAACTTTTTACTGGCCGCCAAACTGCGCGATGAAATGTTTGCTTTGGAAAAAATGATGGAGGAGAAGTTTTAGACGGATGTGGAGATGTGCGAATATGCAGATGTGCAAATTTATTGATGATAGTTATTGTTATGACATTTCTTTGATGTAACAAAACCCATCACTCATTTGTCTTAAAAACAAGTACAAATCATAAGCAAACAATTTTGCCGTTATAATATTATATTTGTACGCTAATTATTAAGAAATACACAAATGGAAGAATTAATCCGTTTCCTCTTTATTGCCATAGGGATATTATATATCGTAAGGGCAATTATACGCTGGGCATTACCTATGCTTTTTCAAAGTGTGGTAAACAAAGCGCAACAACATCAGCAGCAACAAACAAATTATAAAAGCACCCAACAACAGCCAACCGGCCGTATAAAAGTTGATTATGTGCCCGAAGACCGAAAAAAAGGCAAATTCCCTGATAGTGAAGGCGAGTTTGTAGATTATGAGGAAGTAAAATAAATTTAAATGATATCTGACGATATATTTAAACGCAGGCGTAACCATAACAATACGCCCAAGTATGCTTTACTCATCATTACCAACTACGTAGTTTGCTGCGCACTCTTTACGCTGGATGTCAAATTAAACTGGTTCTTCGGCCTTACCATCATCCTGCTGGCGGTGTACAACTACTTCAACATCCGCAGAAATATTGAAGAATTTACCAGGCCCGTTATTATTGCTTACGGTATAAGCCTGGCAGGCCTTGTGCTGCTGTATTTTATAGCGCATAACCAGCTTTAATAAATCCTTTCAAACATATAATTCCTATTGTCAGGCAATTTTCTATTTTTGAGGATTAATTAATATCCATTTTAAAAAACTTAAATGAATAACTGGTTTAAGCGCAATGGCATTCACTTCGCCATTACGGGAATTTTTTTAGTGATCTGCTTCTTATACTTTACCCCGGCTTTCCAGGGAAAAACTTTAGGTCAGGCCGATGTTACCGGGGCTCAATCCTCGGCTACTGAAATTGACGCTTATAAAGCAAAAGACACCACCATATTGTGGACCAATCAAATATTTGGGGGGATGCCGGCGTTCCAGCTTTGGGCGCCTTATAAGGCCAATATTACCACGCATGTTATCCATGCGTTAAAAGCGGTGTTCCCAAACCCTATTGATACGGTGCTGATATTTTTATTGGGCACTTACTTCCTGTTCCTTGTATTAAAGCTTAACCCGTGGCTATCTGCAGCGGGTGCCATTGCATTTACCTTTTCATCCTACAATATCATATTACTGGTGGCGGGGCACTCCAACCAGGCTTATGCAATAGCGTTTTTTGCGCCTATACTGGCCAGTATAATATTAACGCTGCGCGGAAAATACATATTGGGCGGGGCGCTTACGGCGCTTTTCCTCACCATGGAGATCCGTGCCAACCACATACAAATGACCTATTATTTAATGCTGGCTATATTAATTTTAGCAGGCATTGAATTGTATCACGCTATAAAATCAAAATCAACCGGCCCATATTTTAAATCATTAGCCTATTTGGGCGGTGCTTTATTGTTGGCTGTAACGGTAAACGCGTCTATACTTTGGAGTACTTATGATTACGGTAAAGAAACCATAAGGGGGCAATCAAACTTAACTCAGCATACAACCGAACCAAGCAGTGGCCTGGCTAAAGATTATGCTTATACTTATAGCCAAAGCGTTGGCGAATGCTTTACATTTTTAGTACCTAACGCATACGGTGGCGGTAGCTCGACCGAACAATTGGACCAAAACTCTGAAACAGTAAAAGTATTTACTGCCCGCAGCGTTCCCGAAGATCAGGCTATAAGAATGGCTAACCAGATTGGCGGTTTCCCGGGCATGGGTACCTATTGGGGTACTAAACCTAATACCAGCGGACCGTTCTACTTTGGCGCTGCCATTTGTTTCTTGTTTATATTTGGCTTATTGGTTGTTAAAAACCGCGTAAAATGGTGGTTGCTGGCAACGGTAGTTTTAACCATGCTGCTTTCATTTGGCGGTAACTGGCCGTATGTGTCTGATCTATTTTTCAACTACTTCCCGCTTTATAATAAATTCCGTACAGTAGAGTCTGTACTGGCGGTCGCGGCCCTTTGTTTCCCTATACTGGCATTTCTGGCTATTAAAGAAGTGTTGGAGGCAGCCGACAACAAAGAGGTTTTCAAAAAATTAAAGATCGCCTTATACATAACCGGTGGTTTATTATTAGTGCTGATAGCCCTGCCTGAACTTTTATTGAGCTTTAGGTCATCAGAGCAGGCAAATGGCGTGCAGGCACTTGCACAGGCATTGCAAAATGATACTGCCGTAGCTACCGCGGTATCAAACGCTATTGTTAAAGACCGGATGGCCCTTGAACGCGCGGATGCTATACGCTCTTTAATATTTGTGGTAATTGCCTTTGGCATAATATGGGCGTTTATCAAACATAAAATAAATGCTACTATACTATCAATTGGGTTTTTAGCATTAATATTAGTTGATGTTTGGCAGATAGATAAACGCTACCTGAAAGACGAAAATTTTACAGAAAAACAAGAATCGAACAAACCGCAGGCACGCGTGGTAGATCAATTTATAGCCCGCGATACTGATCCTGATTTTAGGGTGTTTGATAGCACTGTTTCACAAACGTATGATTTGGTTAACCCGTTTTTCCATAAATCATTCAGCGGCTATTCGGCAGCACGTTTAAAACGCTACCAGGAGATATTGGATAGCCAGTTTACAAAAAGCATTAATCATGATGTTTTGGATATGATGAATGTTAAATACATTATTACCCAGGATCAAAAAACACAAAATATTGGCATGCAGGCAAATCCAACCGCTTGCGGGCATGCATGGTTTGTGCATAGCATAAAATATGCTAAAAATGCCGATGAAGAAATGCAGGCTATAAGCAGCTTTTCGCCAAAAGACGAAGCGATTATTGATGAAAAATATAAAAGCTTAATTGATGAAAAATCAGCATTTGTTGATACAAACGCTACCATCAAACTGGTAAACTACAACCCGGACCATATGGTTTACCAAAGCAGCTCAACCTCATTGCAAATTGCGGTATTCTCTGAGGTATATTACAACAAAGGCTGGACCATGAAGATTGATGGTGCAGAAACACCTTATTTCCGTGCTAATTATATTTTGCGAGCCGCACAAATACCGGTAGGTAATCATGAAATTAAATTTGATTTCCACCCTACATCATACTATACAGGCGAAAACATTTCATTAGCAGGATCTGTATTGCTGGTACTGGCATTAGGTTTTGCCGGATATTCTGAGAATAAGAAAAAGCCAACTGGAAAGAAGGCATAAGGATTACAAGATATTTTTTTAATAGGGATGGGTTTAAAACCTATCCCTATTTTTTGTTATAATTATATGTAAATTTACAATATGGATCATCTTTTGGATAGAATTACAGTAGACTCAAATGTATGCCACGGAAAAGCATGCATAAGGCACATGCGCTGGCCTGTAGAGGTTGTTATTGACCTGATAGCCTCAGGCATGTCTTTTGACGAAATTATCACCGACCATCCCGAATTGGAAAAGGATGATATTCTCGCGTCATTGGCTTATGCAAAAGTAGCCTGACACTCTAAAAAAAACCTGTCATTTCTCTCTTCGTTCGACAAAATATTTTAATCTTTCTCATCCGTCGCTTGCGCTAATATTTGCAATATCCCTTCATTTTTAAAAATGAAATAGCCCAAAGTTTCAGACGATACGCCATCCTTTAATTTAAAATCAAACACCGGTTTATTATCATCAATTTGCGAGTCGAAGTATTTGAATACAATATTTTTATGCAATTTAATTTCGGTGGCAATTTCAACTATATGGGTAGATATTAAGAAAACACTGCTCTTTATTTTTGATAGGGCCGTAATAGTCGCCAGGGATGCATCATAAGCATCCTTTACATTTGTGCCTCTAAATAATTCATCAAAAACAACAAACAGATTATCCTGACTTATAATTTTCTCTGCAACCTTTTTTAAACGCTTAACCTCGCTGTAATAATGGCTATAGCCGCTGTTTATATTATCTGATAAATTGATAGTTGTTATAAGCCCTTTAAATAAGGTAGTCTGCATAGCGGTTGCCGGCACCGGGAAACCAACATGCGCCAAATAAATAGCTAAACTAAGCGACTTTAAGCAGGTTGATTTACCAGCCATATTAGCACCCGTTAAAAACCAAACATTCTTTTCTTGTTCAATCAACACATCGTTCCGTACAGCATTTTTTATACAAGGATGATGCAAGCCTCTTATATCAACCAAAGGCAGGTCAGCAACCTCATATTCAGGAAAGCAAAATCTGTGATCATTAACAGCCTTGGCAACACATATGTAAACGTCAAGTTCGTAAATTGCTTTGAGTACGTCTTTTAAAGCAGCTAATTCTGTTTTTCTTAATACATTATCGTAATAGCTTGTTTCGAGATATCCTGGTGCCTTATTGGATAATAATAATTTCTGAATTGATTTTTTATTTAAAAGATCTCCTAAAGTCTCAACGAGCGCGCTGATGGCTAATGGAGTATCTTTTTCATCCAACAGATTGTTATACAAAGCAAATAACTGCTTTAACACTTTGCGGGTGTCAGCTATGCCTTGCTTAATGGTATAATAATTTTTATTAGGGTTTAATTTGTAGGCTAATCCTTTAATAACGGCATCAAGTGGGTTGACTTTTAGGACATCGTAATTGTAGGCAAGATAATGCTCTATAAAATCCACATCTCTTTTATCGACTATTAGAGCTAGCTCCTTGCCGTGAAAAAATTTAAACGAATCACGGCGGGAGGTGAGTATAGCCAGATCAAACGATGGAGTTTCCATCATCTCTTTTAATTTTGATTTGCCGCCGATAGTTTTTAAATTATTAAAGAGCGAATAAACAGAAACACCATCTTCATTAAAAAGATCAAGATCTTTTATTGTCTGCCTGTCAATTTCAAAAGAAGCCATGTAGGTTTAGTTTAGTCGTTTGTTCTTCTATTCTTCAACCAATACAAACCCAAATTAAAGGTAATTATTGTGTGGTTAAAAATAGTTGGCAACAAACCATAATGGCGTTTCATAATATCAAAACGCTCGGCCAGGCTTTGGCGGTGTTTAAGTTTAGACATGCCCCCTACCTGGTATTTGGCAACGTATTGGTTTACGTTTACAATGGTTTTAGCTTTTTTAGCGGCACGTAATATCCAGTCGATATCGGCACTTAATTGGTATTGTAGGTCGTATGGCTCAACCAATGCACGTTTAATGTAAATAGCCTGGTGGCTTACACTCATGCCATATTTAAAACTTTTCCACGTAAAATTAGCCGGGGCCTTGTGGCGTCGCTGGCCCAGACTTTTGCCTGATGCATCAATCATTTCTGTTTCGCCATAATAGATATCAGCATCAGGGGCCGTAGTAAAAACATTAGCTACGGTATCCGCCGAGTAGATCTCATCTGCCGAATTCATAAACAGCACATAATCGCCGGTTGCCAAGGCAAGTCCCTTGTTCATGGCATCATAGATCCCGTTATCTTTTTCGCTGATGAATTTGGCCAGCCGGTCCTTATATTTTTCAATTACTTGCACCGTACCATCGGTCGAGCCACCATCGATAACGATATATTCAATGCCCTTATAAGTTTGGTTCAATACCGAAAGCATGGTACGCTCAATATCAGCCACGTTATTATAAACAACGGTTATTACAGATAATATGGGCTGGCCTTCTCTCATTGTTTTATAATAGATTGATACAGGTTAATATATTGTTTGGCCACTTTTTCGTTGGTGTAATTATCCAGCACTTTTTTGCGGGCGTTTGCTGACAGTTTAGCATCGGCATTCAATACCTCATGCAATCCTTTAGCCATATCATCGGCAGATTTAAATTGGGCCAGATAACCATTTTGCTGATGATCTACCATTTCGGGTATCCCGCCGGTATTAAAAGCAACCACGGGTGTGCCACAAGCAAGAGCTTCCATAACGGTATTTGGTAAGTTATCTTCTAAGGACGGCGTTACAAAAACATCGGCCAAGCTATAAACGTCAGCCAACTCTTCTTGCGAACTAATGAGATTTAGCTCATGCACCTTAAAAGGCAATTGCGTTAAATCAAAATGTTTGTTCTTACCAAAAATCACTACTTTTATTTTTTCGCTTTGCGGATAGGTGGCCTTTAAAATATTTAAAGCATCCACCAGGTAAGTAATGCCTTTGCGTTTATCGTTTATATTAGCCGCGCCGAAAAGGATAATTTTAGCATCGGCGTTAATTCCTCTGTTTAGTCTTGCCGCCGCTTTATCCTTCGGAGAAAAAATATCGATATCAATCGGATTTGGAATTGCCTCTATTCTCAATTTTTTTATCAGCGAACTCTGCTTAGCAACCCCGGCCAGCCATTTACTACAGGTTACAAAGGTTATATTTTTAGCATCTTTAAATAGCGCGGCTTTACGCAACCAACCGATATGCGAGATATCATTTTCACTGGCATCCCGCAAAAAGGGGCAATTACCACATTCGCGCATAAAATTATCGCAGGTGCCCGAGTAATGGCAGCCCCCCGTAAAAGCCCACATATCATGAAGCGTCCACACAATGGGTTTGCCGGTATCAACCAGTTCTTTTAGGTTGGCAATGGATAGAAAGCCTGAGTTTGTCCAGTGCAGGTGTAAAATATCAGCATCGGAAACTAAAAAATTATTTTTAATTCTTGTGCCTACATTAGCTGTCGAGAAAGCAAACCGTACCGATTTATCCTTTTCATGAAATAAAATGAACGGGATACGCTCGCGTAAAAAATTAATTTGCGCTTTTAATCGCGTAGCAAAACTTGTGGCAATGCCCAGCACATTATCGTCAGTAGTTTTTTTATGTTGCACCAATAATACCGCATCAACCTTTTGCCCTACCAGCGCCTTTAACAGGCGCAGGCAGGCAACAGGTGCGCCGCCCCCGGCATCGGATGTGTTGATGAGCGTTACTTTCATTGTCACAAGTATACTAATAAAGCTTTAGTCTAATATTACGCCGAAAAATTTTACTTTTGGTTATTCAATAAACAAACACCCAAAGCAGTTAACCCGCATGAGCTATTTATTTCAGGATTGGCAATCAAACCGCAGAAATTTGAAGGGACAGCTTGTTATGTTTATGTTCAGGCTGGTATCATTAATTAACCGGTCTATGATAACCAAGGTGATATTTTTCCCTTACCTGGTTTTTTACCGGTATTGGGTTGAATGGGTTTGGGGTATTGAAATTCCGCGCAAAACCACTATTGGCAAGGGTTTATCATTATTTCACGGACAAGCGCTGGTAGTAAACCTGGGCGTTGTTATTGGCGATAACTGTACATTACGCAACAGTACCACCATCGGCAATAAAAAACTGGCTGACGGCACATTGAGTCGCCCGCCGCGCATTGGCAATAATGTTGATATTGGCGCCAACGTGGTTATAATTGGCGATGTTGAGATTGGCGACAATGTAATTATAGGCGCCGGATCTGTAGTGACTAAAAGCATACCGGCCAACAGTGTAGTGGTGGGCAACCCGGCAAGAATATTGGAGAAGAAAGACACCGCGGAGAATTTATAATAAGGCTAACCCTATACATGGATAATAATTTAACAGACCGTTCTTTTTGGAAAGCATTTTGGGAATCAAGACTGGGCCTGATATTTAGCATTAAGCGCGATTATATTTTTGGCGATATCCTTGGCAAACTTAAAGCCGATAAAGGCTACCAAACCGCGATAGAGCTGGGCGGTTTCCCCGGATATTATGCCATCTACCTTAAAAGATATGAGAACATGGATACCACCCTATTCGATTATTTTATTCACCAGGGATTAATAAACGAGTTGCTGGAGAAAAACGGGTTAAAAGACAGTGATATTAATATTATTGAGGCTGACCTGTTTACTTATCAGCCTGCCGGGCAGTATGATATGGTATTATCTTTCGGATTAATAGAACACTTTAAAGATACCAAAGCCATTATAGCAACCCACCTGCCGTTCTTAAAAACCGGCGGAACGCTGTTTATAACCCTGCCTAATTTTAAAAGTATAAACGGCTGGGTACAACGCAAGTTCGACCTGGAGAATTATAACAAACATTATATTGAATGTATGGACCCTGCCTTGCTTGCCGACTGCTGTAAGCAATTAGGATTAACCGAAGTAGAATCATACTATCACGGCAAATTCTCCATGTGGTTAGAGAACAAAGGCACCCAATCGGCCCTTGCTAAAGCATTTGTAAAAAGCTTATGGTTTGCCGGGAAGGTAATTACCAAGATAGCGCCGTTTGAGAGTAAAGCGTTATCGCCTTATATTGTGGTGAAGGCTACGAAGGGGTAATCAATGTAGAGACGCAATACTTTGCGTCTCCCGCGCCAGGTAACCATAATATTAACACCATTCTGAGACGCAAGGTATTGCGTCTCTACAAATATCCATCACGGAGACGCAAAGTATTGCGTCTCTACACCGCTCGTTTTGTCTTCCATTGCTTAAAGAACCTCATACCCCTTTGCAGTAAAGTACCCTTACGGTTTTTCAAGAAACGTTTAATAGCATTATGTGCCTGCACATTTTCTTTTAGCTCGACGGGGAAATCCTTGATGGGGTTTTTAGAGATATTAACGCCATACATATTTTCGATATTTGAGTGTACACCCGTACCGTCATGCCCTATGTTATGCACCATCGAGCGCGAGGGATTAAGCGTAAGCCCTCCTTTTAGAAATATGGATGCATACCACCTTATGGCCCACGAGTTGTTTCTGCCCGCTTTAAACTCTTCCATCTGTTTCCAGAAATTCATGGTATAGCCTATCGAGAAGTCGTATTTTTGCTCTACATTAAACTGGGCCATCAGTTTATCTATATCCGGCTCAAAATCGCGCCAGGCACGTGCCCAGGTTGCCCAGCCCCAGCTTGTAGCAATACGATGGAAGAAAGCATCGGGCAGTGTTTTATCATCCAGATCATACATATAAGCGCCGATATGCATTACCGTGTCATCATTATGGTATCTGGTTAGCCCCTCGTTAAAATATTCGAGCGTGTACGGTGATGAGATCAGATCATCCTCAAACACAATGATCTTCCCAAACTCGCTCACCAATTGGCTCACCCCAATAATTATAGAATTGGCCAGCCCCAGGTTTTCTTTACGTGTTATTACTTTAACCGATTTAAAGCCGGTAACCTCATTAGCCAATGCCCTCACCTCGTCAACCTTGTCTTTATCAGCAGCGGTTTTTGGACCATCAGAAAATATAAACAACTGTGACTCGTCAGCCAGCAAATTCTTTTGCAAATAGGCTAGCGTGCGGCGGGTATGCTCGGGCCGGTTATATACAAATAGCGCTATAGGGGCAAGGTTCTGCATTTAAAACACTTTAGGTTGATCGACGGCTTTTTTACATAAAACCGTATAGTAATTGGCAAATTTTTCTTCTGTCTTTTTACCAAATATAGAAGCAGCCAATTTTTTAACGTTATGTTCCAGGTCAATTTTAAGCGAGCTTAAAAAGTTCTTTGGTTTTTTAAGCGTTACGTAAGTGTAGAACTTGGTTACTTCGGGCGCTATTGTATCGGTTAGATCCTTTACAACTTCCAGTCCCTCTGTCAACAATAAATAGCGTAGCGATGTCGGCGTATAAACGTTAATGTGCCCGTAAGCCAGGAAATGTTTAATGCGGGTATCAACCCCGGCGCGGTAATCGCGCGGCACTTCAATAACTACCATTTTGGCGACACGCTTTAATTCGCGCAATAATAAACGCTCATGCTCCACATGTTCTAAAACGTGGGTGAGGATGATCAGGTCCATACTGTCATCGCCGAACGGCAAATGATAACCGTCAAATTCCTGTACAGATTTTATGCTGGGGATGTTTCTTTCCTTAATACGCTCAACACCGCTGGCTGATAGCTCGACCGCGTGCAGTTCGGGCGCGAAGCCCTTTTCGGCCAATAGTTTTAGTATCACACCATCGCCCGCGCCAACTTCCAGCACTTTATTAAAAGTATATCCCTTGCAAACGGCTAAAATATGCTCAACCTTATACTTGGCACCCAACATGCGCCAGGTTTCATCATTATTTTCATAATAATTATCATACGCCGTTTTAAGGTTTTCGCTGCTGTTAACTTCCTGCATTTTTATGTTTTATTCTATTTCAATTATCGATCTAATTTACCGAAAAACTTTTTTCAGCATGGCATCGGCCTTCTCATTAATATCGGTAGATATTTTAAAGTAATAGGCCAGTAAGCCATAAACTAACGTGGTAACCCCGCTACGTACTACAATATCTAAAAAAACATTGGGCATTCGCCAAAAATACTGGCCCGTTGCCCAACCTATTAGCGCGATAACAATTACCAATATATGCTTATAATTAAATGGCTGCATTTTAAACCGGTATTTTATATACAACCAGGTAGCAAAGTTTAAACCTATGGTAGTTAATAAATAGGATATAGCCGCACCCATGCCCTGGTATTTTGGTATGAGTATATAATTTAACCCCACGCAAAATATAACCGCCGCTATAACAAACCCGGTAACCAGCCGGTATTTATGCGACGTTGTCATAATATAGGTATTTAACCCGCCGGTAATATCAACCAAAAAGCCTAACCCAATAACCATAAACAGGTTAAAATATTTAGGATCGGTGTATTCTTTATTGCGGGCGATGGCATACAGGTTTTCGCGGTTTACAATTATGCCGATAAAGAGTAAACAGCCTATCATCATCTGGATAATAGATGTTTTATAATAAACCTCGATAATGCTTTCGCGATTGTTTGATTTCCATGCATCGGCAACAATAGCGTAAGTAGTTCTGCTTAGGGCCTGGGCCGGTACACTTATCACTATGGCTATATTAAAATACCAGCTATAAACGCCTTGCACGCCATCGCCAACCATGGCGCTTAGCATTAAGGTATCAACTTTTTGCAGCAGTACATATATGGCGCTTGATATTACCGTAAATAAGCCAAAGTTTAAAATCTCGCGCTTTTTAATAGTCTTAAACCCAAAATCATTTAGGCGATAAGAGAAGTTGCCGGTATAAACTATACTTATAAATAGCAGCAATGATATTAAACCATTACAACCTATATACAGAAATATAAAATCTTCAAAGTTTATACACTTAGCCGCTATCATTAACAGGAAACCTGTAGTTAACAACCGCAGCAATACATTTTGCAGGAAATTTGAATAGATGGTTTGATATACTATCCGCCCGGTCATCTCCAAATAATTGAAGGATAATACAAAAAAAGATAAGGGTATAAGGTAATAGTAGTACTCTGCAAATAAGGGCGACTTTTGCGCGTACTGCGCCAGTATTACCGGTTTAAATACAACATAAACCAAAGTTGCCACAATAAAACCGGCTAGCGCCAACCCCGCCGCCCAATGCATAAACCCATTATGTTTACGATCATCCGTACGGTAAAATGGAAAGTATTTAGCCAGTATACTAGGCACACCTAATGAAGCAACCAGCGAGTAAAGTACCGATACACTAATTATAAGCGTATAAAAGCCATATTGAGCCGGGTTAACAAAAAAAGGGAAAAGCAAAACCGTATTTATATACGCTATTACCATACCGCCGTATGATACCATCGTATTTTTATAGGCCTGTGCTTTTACTATCCCCATTTATCAATTAATATTTTATGCCGATACGCCCGGTATAGTCAATCCGGTTAAGCAACAAAGGTAACTTTTGGGCCGCTATGTATTCGTCCACCGCTTTGCGTGCACCTTCCCAGTGGCCGTAATCGTCAATAATGATAACGCCACCCGGTACCAATAGCGGGTACAGGTACTTTAACTCGTGCGCGGTTGATTCGTAAAAGTCGGTATCTAAACGCAACAGCGCAATTGTGCCGGGCAGGGTGCCCGGTATAGAATCTTCAACCTTACCTTTTATAAAATGAACTTTTGCTGCCGGGTAATTAAGGCTGCCTACATTCTTCTGCACTTCTTCGATGGTAGAGTAGCACCAAACCGATGTCGGGTCGTCCCTATCGGTGGTGGTCATTAGTTCATCAGCAGTAGTGCCGGTAAACACTTTATCCGCCTCGGTTGGTTCAGACATACCCTCGTAAGTATCATACAAATATATTTCGCGGCTTTTGTCGCCGGCTTTCATCAGGGTATCAATAGCGGCCATGGTACTACCGCCGCGCCATACGCCGCACTCTACAAAATCGCCTTCAATTTTATTGTTAACGATGTAGTTTACCGCGTTGCATAATGATGCAATACGCTCGGGCGTAGTCATGGTATAAGGTTTTACCTTTTTGTAGGTAGCAACGGTTTCTTTATCAAAATCGGCAGGCAGGCCGTCAACTACTAACCGTTCGTCTGGTTTTACTATATCGTAACCAAAGTTTTTTACTAACGACCGTAATGTTTTTCTAAGCATGTTTATGGTTTGCTATAGCTTGTTTTAAAAGCTTTGTTATGGTTTTAATCCTATTCCTAATATCGTAATTTTCGCGGATGTAAGTTGCTTCCTTTGCGCCCATTGATGCGGCCAGTTCTACGTCAGCCGCTATTTTCATCATATAACCGGCCATTCCCTCAATATCATGTTCGGGCACCAAATATCCGGTTTCTCCGTTAATTATCGCTTCTTTTATTCCGGCATGTTGGGTACTTACTATGGCCAGGCCTGATGAACCTGCTTCCAGTATAGTAACCGGGGTGCCTTCTTTATCGCCATTAGCCGCTGTAACCGAATGTTGTACAAAACAACGTGTTTTTGCAAACAATGCCTTTATTTGGGCAGTGTTTAAAACGCCCGATAAAGTAACGTTTTTTTCTACTTTTAATTTGTGGATCAACGCTTTTGTCTCATCAAACAACGGCCCCTGCCCTACCATATTTAAAGTAGCATCCGGGAATTTATCAAGCACCAACTTAAACGCTTTTACTACCGATGTTGGCGATTTCTTTTCTACAAATCTGCCGATAGCTAAAAAGGTTCGGCCCGTTTTAGAAATATCCAACTGCGGGAAAGCATCCGGATCAACACCGCATGACGCATTGGTTATTTTATCAGCAGGCGCGCCCATTTCTACCAAACTTTTAACCATATCGCCCGATACCGCAATTAAGCTGCTGGCGTAATCAAATGATTTTTGATAAAGCCCTCTATATTGTATAACCGTTTCCCTATGATGCACATCGGCTCCATGATAATGTATCACCAGCGGTACGTTTGCTATTTGGCAGGCTTTGGTAACCAGGGCGCCAACCATGCCATATTCGGCAAACACCACATCAATTTTTTCTTTGGATAGATAGTTTGCCAGGGCACGTGTCCTAACCTTAATATTCAGTTTATTAAATATTTTTTTTTGAATGAGATAGCTCAATAAACCAAATGGCGATTTGATGAGATACTTACCCTCATGGTCGTAAACCGGGAATACGCCGCCATACAGCACTTTTTTATTGCCGGGCAAGCGTTCAATATGTTCCCGTACAAAGGTTTCTGAGAAGGAATCTTTATTGGGTTTAATGATGCAGAGGTTAAATTGCTCCATTAATTACTTTAACGGTTTTTGGGCCAATACAATATATAAAGAGGCATCCCTATCGCGTTGTGGCTGCGAGTTTATTTTATTAAATAAAATGATCTTGCACTGCATAATAAACGCGAACGGCGGCCTTAAAAACTTAGGCAGCTTGTTTATTATCGAATCCTGCAGTAATTGCAACCCGCTGGCGGCCAAACCCATTATCCCGAAGAACGAGGTAACTATAAAAGTTTCATCCTCAACAGTTTTGCGCAGGCCCGCGCTTGTCCATCGCCAGTAATCATTAGGCGTTGGGTGATAATACCAGTAACCATGCGTAGTTAATATAATAGAACCACCAGGTTTTAAAATGCGCAGGGCTTCCTGCAAATAACCTGATGGGGTATCCACATGCTCCAGTACCTGGTTTGATAGAATGATATCGCAATAATTATCAGGCAGGGTGGTTTTACTGTCGAAACCGATATGATGATCGGCCTTAGGGTTCATTTCCAGATCGACACCCAAATACGTACCCACATGCGGTTCAATAACACTACGATACGGCATATCGCCACAACCAAAATCAACCAGCAGCAAATCTTTATTATTTGCCGTTAGCTCTTCAATTTTTTTTATGGTAGCATCCCTTAACTGTGTAAGGTGCACATATCGGGGGTGGAATATATTGGGGTCTAACCGGTCATTACCTTTCATCCGGCTAATTTAAGGCTTTTATGCAGGTTATTAAAATAACTTGGTTATTGGCTGTTTATTATTAAGCAAGGTATTACTTATGCTTAAAAAAATGCTGTAAAAAATTTTGCTTAACAACAGTATCTTTTCGCCAAATCACAAGCGAGTCGGCCGTTAGTTTCTGTACTTCATACGATCTTTCATTCGTCTTATTTTTATCCAGCACAAGCAGGCAGCCGGGTTGGGCAATTCCCCATGTACCGGTTGCCTGTGGCGGCGGCGGCATCCCATTAAATGCACCTAAAATAAGATTATAACTGGCGTTGATATTTAATTTAAAATAGCC
This sequence comes from Mucilaginibacter sp. UBA4741, assembly GCA_002403905.1. Lineage (GTDB taxonomy): Bacteria > Bacteroidota > Bacteroidia > Sphingobacteriales > Sphingobacteriaceae > Mucilaginibacter. The sequence goes on along the minus strand of DHIR01000139.1, from coordinate 15,636 downwards.
AGACTGATTTGAGCGTATTTCTTTAAAAACAGTATCAATACTATACGGAGCCTGCAGCGTAAAAGCATTATCCCATCTAAACCCTAAACTGGCTAAACTGGGGCATTTAAATGCCGTATAGCGTTGTGTAACAGATGTAAGTCCAGAGGTTTGTCGCAGTGTTAATGAATCATCAGACAACTGGATAACAGAAAACCGGCGTTCTTTAGCAGTGTTTGGATTAAGCACAAAATCACAACTTTTATTGATGTTCCATTTACCGTTTACAGGCGCATCATCACTAAATAAATTATAGGTAAAATCACTGTTGATCTGGAAATATCCGTTTGGGTAGGTAATATTACGGCTTTTAACAGCTCCATTTGTTTCGAAAACATCTGTTTGGGTGGTTAAAATTCCCCAACGTTTCAAATAATCAATAGATGAGTCGTGCAGGCAAATATCGGTTGACTTTACCTCTTTCTTACAGGCAGTGATATATAACCCTGCCAGCAAAACACAACCTATATGGAGATATCTTTTCATCATACTATCAACCGTAAATATACTGGTAATACCTAAACAAAAAAAGAGCCACAATATTGCGGCTCTTTTAATAACAATTAGCTTATTAAGCTATTATGACTGAAACTTCTTAGCGTTAATTCTACGGTCGTTTTCATTCAAATATATTTTACGCATACGAATGCTTTGAGGGGTAACCTCAATGTATTCATCAGCCTGTATGTATTCCATTGATTCTTCTAAAGAGAATTTTATAGCAGGCGCTATACGCACGTTGGTATCGCTACCAGATGCACGCATGTTGGTTAACTGTTTGCCTTTAGTTAAGTTAATAACCAAATCGTTATCGCGGATATGCTCGCCTAATACTTGTCCTTCGTAAACATCAACTCCCGGATCAATGTGGAAACGACCACGATCCTGTAATTTATCAATAGCGAAAGCGGTAGTTTTACCGGTATCCATTGATACCAATACACCGTTTGAGCGGCCCGGGATAACACCCTTCCATGGCTCATAAGCTTTAAAACGGTGAGCCATAATAGCCTCGCCACCGGTAGCGGTTAATACGTTGTTACGCAAACCTATAATACCACGCGCAGGGATATCAAACTCTAAGTGTTGTAAATCGCCTTTTGGCTCCATTATTAACAGGTCGCCTTTACGTTGTGTTACCAACTCAATAACTTTACCTGCAACTTCGCCCGGTACATCAACGATCAATGTTTCTACCGGCTCGCATTTTACACCGTCAATTTCTTTAACAATTACTTGTGGCTGGCCCACTTGTAACTCATATCCTTCGCGACGCATGGTTTCGATCAATACTGATAAGTGAAGGATACCACGGCCATAAACCAGGTATGAATCAGGCGATTCGGTTTCAATAACCTTTAACGCCAGGTTTTTCTCCATCTCTTTGTACAACCTGTCACGTAAGTGACGTGATGTTACAAATTTACCCTCTTTACCAAAAAATGGCGAAGTGTTAATGGTGAACAACATGTTCATGGTAGGCTCATCGATATGGATTACCTCCAATTGCTCCGGTTTATCAAAATCGGCAATGGTATCGCCAATATCAAAACCTTCAATACCTACAACCGCGCAAATATCACCTGCGCTAACTTCGGTAGCTTTAACCTTACCTAAGCCTTCAAATGTATATAGTTCTTTTATTCTTGTTTTTTGGATAGTACCATCGCGTTTTACCAATGATACCGCCTGGTTTTCTTTGATAGTACCACGGGCAACACGGCCAATAGCAATACGACCTACGAAAGACGAATAATCTAACGATGTGATCTGCATTTGCAAAGTACCTTCATTAACAGGTGCCGGCGGTATGTTTGCCAAAATAGCGTCCATCAACGGGAAAATATCTTCGGTTGGCTTTTTGTAATCGGTACTCATCCATCCTTGTTTTGACGAACCGTAAATTACCGGGAAATCCAACTGATCTTCTGTAGCCTCTAAGTTAAAGAACAACTCGAAAATTTGCTCATAAACTTCTTCGGGGCGGCAGTTCACTTTATCAACCTTGTTTACAACAACAATAGGTTTTAAGCCTAAGGCCAACGCTTTTTGTGTTACAAAACGAGTTTGGGGCATAGCGCCTTCAAAAGCATCGCAAAGTATTAAAACACCATCGGCCATTTTTAATACACGCTCAACCTCGCCGCCAAAGTCGGCGTGGCCAGGGGTATCAATAATGTTGATCTTAACATCTTTATACATTACCGAAACGTTTTTTGATACGATGGTGATACCACGCTCACGTTCCAGGTCATTATTATCAAGTATCAGCTCACCAGTTTCCTGGCCTTCGCGGAAGATTGCACAACTGTGCAGAATTTTATCAACCAAAGTAGTCTTGCCGTGGTCAACGTGTGCGATAATCGCGATGTTTCTTATTTTTTGCATGAAATGCCTTTAAAATTTGGCGCAAAGGTAAGGTTAATATATGGATTTTTAAAGATATAAAGGGATTAAGTGATAGGGTAATGCAAATTTAACTACCAGATTACATTTATGGGATAGGATTGGAAATGACGGTCGGCAGAAATTATTGGCAGATTTTGTGAAATTGCCTGTGCTATTAACATCCTGCCAAAAGGGTCTCGGTGATGATAGGGCAAATCTAATAATGACACAAAAGAGTCAAACTGAATATCGAGCAATTCAACATCTTTGCTTTTTATGTATTGTTGAATTTGGCTAAGTGAAATATCTATTTCTAGTTTTTTTGAACTGATCTTTATGGTAAGTTCCCACAAGCTTACTACGCTTATTACAATAATGTTATTTGGATCTTCAATGATTTTAATAAGATGTACGGGCAAATCCTCATCACCATTTAAATACCAGATCAATACATGCGTGTCAATTATAATACGCATGATTACATATAATCTTTAAAATCTTCTAATGGCTCGTCAAAATCATCGGCGATGTAAGTTACAAAGCCTTTTAGTTCTCCAAACTTCATTCTTGTTTTTTCATCCGCAGAAGGAAGTCCAATATCTGAAACCAAAGCAGATACCAGATCCTCCATCACCTTTTTTTTTATCGGCAGGCAGGTTTTCTATTAGTTCAACTAGTTCTGTTGTTTTCATAAAGCTAATTTACAAAAATTATACCTAACAATCCAAAATACCTGATGCAGCCGAGTTCCATTTTAAAGTAAAAAAACATAAGTTCAGTATCAGGTGTTACTTAATATACGTTTCTTAATAAAATGTATTAATTTTGTGACCATGAATATACAGGCAATACTAATCTTGATCATATTTGCAGCGGCTGTATTTTACATCGGCAGGCTGATGTATAGAAATTTATTTGCTAAAAAAGGCTGCGGCGAGAACTGCAAATGCGGCGTTGATTTTTCAAACATCGACACTGATAAAAACTTTAAATAGTACCAACCTAAATACATTCTACTTAAATCTTTACTAATTAATGGCCGACAAGCAGGTTTTTCAAGCTGATACCCCAGGTAGATGGAACCGTTTTAAATGGCTTAGCCGTGTACTATTAATTGTTTTGATCTGCAGCGTGGTAGGCTCGGTCATTACCATTACTTCGCAGCAATATCCAAACCTGCCAAATTTAAATCCGGCGCCAAAAAAACTCAGTAAAGAAGAGCTTGAACAGCTAAAGGCATCTAAACAGTTTAAAAATTTTAAAATAGATAAAGACCAGATACAAAAGCTGGAACGCACCCGCAGTTTGTATCGCATAAAACACCCTAATAATAAAGATCGTATAAATGCCGGCTTTTACCGCGCATGGGAAGCTCAGGCTTACAACTCGCTGGTTGAACATATCGCCCGGCTGGATATGATAGTAAGCGAAGGCTTTATTATTAAACCCAACGCCGATACCATACAAGCCAGAATTGATACCGGCCTTGTTAATCTAAACAAAAAATATAAAAAGCCGGTACTGGTAACCATCACCAACTACGTTAATTACAACAATGCAACCGGTGATTTTGACACCAAGGATGTTGAGCGCATTATTAAAAGTAAAAAGCTGCGTACCACTTTTATAAACAGCATTGTTAATCAGCTAAATAAGTATAAGTTTCAAGGCGTTAACCTTGATTTCGACAATATAAAAAACCGCAACGAGCCCAACTATATTAAGTTTGAGCAGGAGCTATATAATACCCTGCACCCTATTGGTTTTTTGGTAACCCAAAACGTTATTCCGGATGATGAGGAGTTTAACCTGGAGCGCCTGCAGCATGTTAACGACTATTTGTTTGTTATGGCCATTAACCAGCATACAGAGGATAGTAACGCAGGCGACATATCAAACCAGCACTGGGTAGAGCAAATATTGGATGAAGTATGTTCGCGCATACCCAGCGAAAAAGTTATTTTAACCGTATTTGGCGGCGGGGTTGACTGGCCCGAAAACAGCGTAGGTAAACCCATTGGCTACCAAACCGCCATTAGTACCGCGCACGAAAAAAAGAGTAAAATAATATATGACCCGGTATCAGCCAACCTTCATTACAATTATAAGGGACAGGATGATTTAAACCACACTGTTGTTTTTACAGATGCTGCCACAAATTTCAACATTATCCGCATGGCTGATGATTGGGATGTCGGCGGTGTTGCACTATGGCGGCTCGGTGGCGAGGACCCGCGGATGTGGAGCTTCTTCCAGAAAAACCTGGCTATTGATTCTTTAAGGAAAACAGGCGTTGATGTTAAGCGCTTAACATACGTTGGTTTAAATAACAAGATAAACTACGAAGGCGACGGCGAGGTGCTCGACCTGATTACCACACCGGTTAGGGGCCAGATAGACGTTAAGCTGGATACGGTTAATTATGTTATAACCGGCCAAAACTATATCACATTGCCCACTAAATATGTTATCCGTAAGTATGGTTATAAACCGGGTAAAATAGTGTTAACGTTTGATGATGGGCCCGATCCTGATTTTACGCCACGCATACTGGATATTTTAAAACGCGAAAAAGTTCCGGCGACATTTTTTGTCGTAGGATCAATGGGCGAAAAAAACATGCAGATTCTTCGCCGTGAGTATGAAGAAGGATTTGAAATTGGCAACCACACGTTCTTCCACCCTGATATATCAACCGTAAGTATTGAGCGTGTGAACCTGGAGCTAAACGCTACCCGTAAGCTTATTGAATCTGTTACCGGGCATAGTACTATCCTGTTTCGCCCGCCTTTTAATGCCGATGCCGAACCGCAAACCCTGGCAGAGGTTATACCCGTGGCCGAAAGCCGCAAACAAAACTATATCAACATTGGCGAATCTATAGACCCGTGGGACTGGCAGCCGGGCGTTACCAAAGACAGTATTGTTGCCCGTACCATACGGCAGGCTAATAACGGCTCAATGCTGTTACTGCATGATGCCGGCGGCGATACCCGCGAGGAAACCGTAAAGGCGCTGCCGGAAATTATACATTTCTTTAAAACCCACGGCTACCAGTTTACCACCATTGCCGATATTTTAGACAAAACCAAAGACGACCTGATGCCCCCGGTAAAACATGAGGGTGGCATTATGGGGTCATTATATGATGTGTTTATAGTAGGCTATTTTTACGGCAACTGGTTCTTGTTATACCTGTTTTTGACGGCTATTTTCCTGGCTATTGGGCGTATTGTATTGATAGGCATTTTAGCACTAAGGCAATATACCGAAGGCAAAAGCTTTGCCAAATACCGCATAAGGGTCGAGAAAAAGAAGCTGCAGCCCGTAAGTATAATTGTGCCTGCCTATAATGAAGAGATCACTGTAATAAAAACTATACAAAGTTTATTAAAGACAGAGTACCAGCACTTCGAGATCATATTTGTTGATGATGGGTCGAAAGACAAAACTTATGATATGGTTTATGCCGCTTATGGCGATAACCCGCGCGTAATGGTTTTAACCAAGCCTAACGGCGGTAAAGCATCTGCATTAAATTTTGGTATTACCCATGCAAGCCATGATTTTGTGGTTTGTATTGATGCCGATACCCAGTTAAAAAATGATGCCATTTATCATTTAATGACCTATTTTACCGATGACGAAATTGGCGCGGTAGCAGGCACCGTTAAAGTTGGTAATGATACCAACATTATTACCACATGGCAGTCAATAGAATATATCACCTCCCAAAATATGGACAGGCGCGCGTTCGATCTGATCAATAGTATAACCGTAGTGCCGGGCGCTATTGGGGCGTTCCGTAAGTCGGCAGTGTTCCAGGCCGGTGGCTTTACTACCGATACGCTGGCCGAGGATTGCGATCTAACTATGCGCATCCTTAAAAAAGGCTATATCATAAAAAATTGCGCCGAGGCCATAGCTTACACCGAAGCACCTGAGACATTAAACGCATTGCTGAAACAACGTTTCCGCTGGAGTTTTGGCGTTATACAAAGTTTCTGGAAAAACCGTAGCGCGCTGTTCAACAAAAAATATAAATTCTTTGGGATGGTGGGTATGCCTAATATCCTGATATTCCAGATCATTCTGCCGCTGTTCTCGCCACTGGCGGATCTGTTTATGATCATAGGCCTGTTTGGCGATAAGCCGGGCAAGATCATTACCTACTACGTCGTCTTTGTACTGATAGACTTCATCGTAGGCATCCTGGCTTTTTGGATGGAAAAAGAAGATTACAAGAAACTGGTCTACATCATTCCGCAGCGTTTTATATGGCGCCAGTTAATGTACTACATACTGTTTAAAGCATTACGCAAAGCCATGAAAGGCGAATTAAACGCATGGGGTGTATTAAAGCGTACAGGTAATGTTAAGGCGGTGGTGAGGAAGTAGATTTGTTAGTTGGCAGTTAGCATGATTATCAATATGCACGTTAGTCCGGGCTAACGTGCCGTGCAAGATGCATCGTATCATAAGCCATATAGTTCTATATAGCCAATATAACTAAGCACAATGATAATATTGGATAGTTTCCAATAGTTTGATATGCCTATATTTGTATTGATCCGCAATAAACCGGCGGGTTATTCCTCATGAATATTACCAAAAGAAATACTTTTTATAGTATACTGGCTTTTTTATTATGGTTGTCTATACCGGCCACAAAACTACAGGCACAAGTAGCTAAACATACTTTTACACTTAGCGATAATGCGTTTCTGCTTGATGGCAAACCCTTCCAGATCATTTCGGGCGAGATGCATTACACCCGTGTGCCACGCGAGGCCTGGCGGCAACGGATGAAAATGGCTAAAGCCATGGGGCTTAATACCATAGGCACTTATGTTTTCTGGAATGCTAACGAACCGCAAAAAGGTCATTATGATTTTACCGGCAACAACGACATTGCCGAATTTGTGAAAATTGCAAAAGAGGAAGGTTTATGGGTAATACTTCGCCCAAGCCCTTATGTATGTGCCGAGTGGGAATTTGGCGGATATCCTTACTGGCTTGAAAAAGAAGAAGGACTGCAGGTTCGAAGCAAGGAACCTAAATACCTGGAGGCCTATCATAAATATATTATGCAGGTAGGCAAGCAATTAGCTTCCTTACAGGTGAACCATGGCGGCAATATCTTAATGGTGCAGATCGAAAACGAATATGGTTCATACGGAGCGGATAAAGAGTATCTTGCCCTTAACCAAAAAATGTTTATCGAGGCTGGTTTTGATGGACAACTCTATACTTGCGACCCCGAAGCTGCTATTAAAGATGGCCATTTACCCGGCTTGTTACCGGCTATAAATGGCGTGGATAACGTTGCTAAAGTAAAGCAGTTGATAAATGAAAATCATGGCGGCAAAGGGCCGTATTATATAGCCGAATGGTACCCGGCCTGGTTTGATTGGTGGGGCGAAAAACACCACACTGTTCCGGCCGAACAATACCTGTCTAAACTGGACGCTGTTTTGGCTGCCGGTATTTCTATTAATATGTACATGTTTCATGGCGGTACTACCCGCGGGTTTATGAATGGTGCCAATTACAATGATAAAGAGGCCTATGCACCACAAGTAAGCAGCTACGATTATGACGCTCCTTTAGACGAAGCAGGTAACGCTACCGATAAATTCATGAAGTTTAGAGAGGTGATTAAGAAACATTTGCCCTCTGGCGAAACACTTCCTGAAGTTCCGGCAGCCAAACCTTCGACTGCTATTCCCGCAATTCATTTTACGCAAACCTTTGGCTTGTTTGATCATTTGCCGGCTGCCGTAGTACATGCCAGTCCCCAAACATTTGAAGATCTTAGCCAGGCTTATGGCTTTGTATTATACCGGACTACCGTTAATGGTGGAAAGACAGGAACGCTTAAGATAGACGGGCTTCGCGATTACGGGATCATTTATATCAATGGAAAACGGATTGGAATATTAGATAGGCGGTTAAAACAAGACAGCCTGCAAGTTGTGCTGCCGAAGGGCAGGGTAAAGATCGACATCCTGGTTGAAAACCTGGGGCGCATCAACTTTGGCCCTTATCTGCTTAAAAACAAAAAAGGCATTACCGGCAAAGTGTTATTCAGCAATACCGAACTTAAAAACTGGTATAGTTACGGTTTACCATTAAACACTTTAAATCTGCATGGCAAAGGTGTTGAAACAGGCGGTGGAAAGCCGGTAATAAAAAAGGCTATCTTCCATATTAAAAAGCCTGTTGACACCTACCTGGACCTGAGCAACTGGGGTAAAGGCTCCGTTTGGATAAACGGGCACAACCTTGGGCGCTATTGGAACATTGGCCCGCAACAAACAATATATGTGCCTGCCGAATGGTTGAAGACCGGTGCTAATGATATAGAGATCTTAGAACTGATAAAAACAGACCAAAATGTCATATCCGGTTTAAAGAAACCGGTTTTAAGTGAATTAAAACCATAAACTATCATTCATACCAAATCTTCCCAACAAATACTTGCACTATCCCGGTATCAAATTAAAAGGGAAGATTTTTATTATTAACATATTAGCTATCAAGTGTATCGAGGTGTTTCAAAACACTACAATACACTTCAACTAAATTAATATTGAATAATGAATATCGAAGGAAAGAAAATTCCTGATCGAAGTAATTTGCCAACTGCAAACTTACAACTGCCAACTACCCTTTCTCTATCAAACAAACCGCATAAGCAACAACGCCTTCTTCGCGGCCTATAAAGCCTAGTTGCTCGTTAGTAGTAGCTTTTATGGAGATATCGTCTTCGCTAATGCCCGCGGCGGTAGCGATATGGATTTTCATAGCAGGGATATGTGGATTGATCTTGGGTGCTTCCAGGCATACCATGGCATCTATGTTGCCTATCTCCCAGCCTTTTTCGCGGAGCAGTACCATTACATGTTGTAATAATTTAAAACTGCTTATGCCCTTCCAGCGGGCATCGGTGTTTGAGAAATGGAAACCTATATCGCGCAGGTTAGCAGCACCCAGCAGGGCATCGCAAATGGCGTGTAGCAGCACATCGGCATCAGAGTGGCCAAAGGCACCTGCATGATGCTCCAGGTTTACTCCGCCTAAAACAAATGGATGTTGTTCTTTTAGTTGATGTACATCAAAGCCAAAGCCTACTCTTACCTTACCCATATTACTTTCTGGCTCCGAAGTTTACAGACAAAGAAAATCTTAACGTATTAGCCAATGGGCTGCTTTGCTGGCTGGCTGCCAGGTATGAAAAATCGAATTTATAAATATCGTATTTAAGGCCTAGTCCCAAGGTTAGGTATTGCCTGCCGCCTTTAGCCGCGTTTTCGTAAAAATAACCGCCGCGTATAGCAAATTGCTGATCGTAAATATACTCAATACCCGGCGAGAAGGAAATCTCTTTTATCTCCTCACTAAAACCTCCCGGCGCATCGCTAAATGATCCGAATATACCTGCCGGGACAGATATGTTATCTTCATGCCCCGAGATAACATTACCGTTAGCATCCCTGATAGGCGGGGTTGGCACCAATAGCTTATTAATATCAAACGCGAAGGTTATCTGGTTAAACTCATCAATATTTAAAGTATTAGCTATACCCAATTTTAAATTAGTAGGCAAAAAGTATGACGGTCCAACATCAGAGTAACTAACCTTCGAGCCTATGTTTGAAATGTCCAGTCCGTAACTAAAGGTTGCATCCTTGCCAAATTGCTGGTAAGTGTTGGTATGATACATAGATACATCGGCCGCTACCGCGTTACCCGCTTTAGTTTGCTGGCTTGAGCCGGATGCGAATGATTGGTTAGATAAGTTGGAATGGATATAACGCATGGTTAAACCCAACGAAAAATTATTACCAAACTTACGGGCGAACGACGCATCAAACGAAAACTCGCTTGGACGATAAGTGCCCTGATCGTTTTGATTGGCATCAACCAATTGTATAGAACCCAAATTGAAATATCTTAACGAAGCACCAATGGTATTTCTACTATCCAGTTTATGCGCAAAGCTTACATAAGACAAACTAACATCGGGCACTAAATGGCGCAGCCACGGGCTGTATGATAAGGATACGCTATTAGCAGCGCTATCTAAGAAAGCCAGTTTTGATGGGTTCCAGTAATTTGCATTAACATCCGGCGACAAAGCAACACCCGCATCGCCCATGGCGCCTGATCGTGAATCGGGCGATATATTTAAAAATGGTACTGCTGTAGGTATAGCGTTTGAACCGCTTCCGTTAGTACTTGTTCCGGTTTGGGCAGCTGCAAATAAGGGTAATAGTAGTATGATATATATAAAAGAGGCCTTACTATAAGAAAACTTCATTGTTAGTCTTTTTTGTTTAATTGGCTAAATATAGGCTAATTATGTGTTTTGATAATAAGCTGGCATAAGTTTTTTATTATTAAAATTTGCCTGCAGGTGCAACACTATCACTACTTTCTTCGTTAAAAGGATAAAACAGGCGTAATTGTTTAACTAACGCCAAATTTAGTTTAGTATTTTATTTAAAATATTTTATAAATTTACCCCTATATATAATTGTAAAAATATGAAAATACTTTTTACTAACACTGTTATAGTGCTGGTGATTGCAACGTTGTTTAGTAGCTGTTTTAAAAAAACGTCTAAATCGCAAAAAACGGGAATACCTTATAATGACAAGAATTATGGTTATTCTAAATTTAGGCAAACCCACCCGTCTCCGGGACCGGGTCTGGTGGCTATTGAAGGCGGAACCTTTGTACTAGGCGGCAGTGCCGATCAGGACATTAATTTCGAGTATAATAACGTGCGTAAGCGCGTAACTATCCCTGCTTTTTATATGGATGAAACTGAGGTGGCTAACCAGGATTGGTTGGATTACCTGCACTGGATAAGCGCAACCTTCCCTACAGACCATGAGTTGTATTATAATGCATTGCCCGATACTTTAGTATGGCGCAGGCCTTTATCATACAATGAGCCGTATGTAAACAATTATTTACGCCACCCGGCTTTTCAGGATTATCCTGTAGTTGGTGTTACGTGGGACCAGGCGCAGGATTACTGCCAATGGCGTACAGATCGTACCAATGAGTTTATTTTACAACAAAAAAATATAATACTTAACCCTAAAACTAAAAAGAACGCTGCAAATGCCACAGCGGCCAATGCGCAAAAAATTCCGTTTAATACAGACATGTATTTAAATAACCAATTTAGAGGCACAGGTATTGATGGCAAAGGCATGAAGCCTGATCTGAATGGCAAACCGATTGCCGGCGCTAAAAAAGCGGTTAGGCCTGTAATTGTTGAAGATGGTATTTTAAAGCCAGCATACCGTTTACCTACAGAGGCCGAGTGGGAATATGCTGCTTTAGCTTACGCAGGCAATACCCAGTTTGAAAATATTACCGATGGTAAAATATATCCCTGGAATGGTTTAGGCGTACGTTCTGCTAAAAAAGATACGCGCGGCTTAATAATGGCTAACTTTAAACGTGGCCAGGGTGATAATGGTGGTGTTGGTGGTTATTTAAATGATAAAGCCTTTATTACAGCACCTATCATATCATATGTTCCAAATGATTTTGGTTTATATAATATGGCTGGTAACGTTAATGAGTGGGTACAAGATACTTATCGCCAGATGACGTTTGAAGATGTGGATGATTTTAACCCATTCCGCGGTAATGAATTTACTGACAAACGTTTGGCCGACCCCGCAACCGGTAAATATGCTAAAGACAAATACGGTCGCCCTATAAAAGATCCTGCAAAAGCAGCTAAAAAAATGACTTATGCCGAACTGATCGCTTCGCAAAAAGCAGGCGTAGCTACAGCTTCAAAAGATCCGTTAGCAGGCAAGCCATACAATGCTGATGCGAGGGGATTTGTAGATACAGTTAATACCAGTTTATATGGTACAACTACATTGGTGAGTAATCATTCAAAAGTGTACAAAGGCGGCTCATGGAATGATATGGCCTATTGGTTAAACCCGGCCACCCGTCGTTTTATGAACGAGGATGATGCCAGCGCCGAAGTTGGCTTCCGTTGCGCAATGGATTTGGTTGGTGCTCCTGAAATACATCCTGGTGGCAAACCACACTTTAGCGTTAAGAAAGTAAAATAATCTGATATCAGATATATAAATAAAAAGAGCGGCTTGAAATTCAAGCCGCTCTTTTTTTATGCAAACTGCAGGAGTACCTGCCCCTTTTCTACCTTATCGCCCGGCTTTATTTTAACCGATTTAATTATGGTATCAACAGGGGCTTTGATAATGTTCTCCATTTTCATGGCTTCCAAAATAAACAGGTTATCCCCTTTTTGTACTATTGCGCCTTCTTCGGCAAATACTTTTAATACCAGGCCGGGCATGGGTGCTTTAAGCTCGCTTATTTTGGCGGTAGTTAAACCGCTAAGGCCCATTTTTTCTAACAACACATCAAATTGATCTTTAGCTGTAATACTGTATATATTATTATTAACTCTGATCCGAGCGGTTTTTAAAGCTTTATCAAAGTCTATAACTTCAACGTTGTATGATCGCAGCTGTTCAATAATATGCCAGGTTGATGGACTTAGTTGTTTAATATCAGCCTGTACTTTTTTATTATTTATCAATAACTCATCGTCATTTTTATCAACTGCATAATCATATTGCCCGTTTACTTTTAGCTGATACATAATACTTATTGCGTTAGTACGTATTGAATAAGGTTAGCGCCCATTTTTAGCGCTTTTAAGCGATTTTCCTGGGTATCACCAGCGTAGGTTCCATAATCTTCCCAACCGTTGCCTAGGTCGCACTCGTAGGTGTAAAAACAAACCAGTCGGCCTTTATATATCAGCCCAAAGCCTTGCGGGCGTTTGCCGTCATGCTCATGTATTTTAGGCAAGCCGTTAGGGAACGGGTATTTTTGGTGATAGATAGGATAATTAGTCGGCAGTTCCACAAAATCAAGCTCCGGGAAAACCTTTTTCATTTGCGGGCGAATAAATTTATCCAGCCCATAATTATCATCAATATGCAGGAAACCACCGCCGGTTAAATACTTTCTTAAGTTGGCCGCATCCTGGTCAGAGAAGATAACGTTACCGTGCCCCGTCATAAAAATAAACGGATAATTAAATAACTGCGCGCTGCCTGGCTCTACTATATCGTCATCCGCCTGGAAATTAGTCTTTAAATTCTCGTTGCAAAATTTTATCAGGTTGGGTAACGCGGTTCTATCACCATACCAATCGCCGCCACCGGCATATTTAAGCTTAGCCATTTTATAGGTCGGCGCGTTAAAGCTGCTAATTATCAGCAACAATAAACAGGCACAAACGGTGGCTATTGTCTTCTTCATTTATCGGTTTAAAAAATTTACCTCAAAGCAGGCTTCTAACGCGGCGGTTTCTATACGCAGCCTGCTATCACCTAAAGTTATGGCTTTATATCCGTTTTGCAAAGCGCCATCAATTTCAGCAGGTGAAAAATCGCCTTCGGGGCCTATCAGTATTAAATATTTGCCTTGCTTTTCTATCTCAGCGCTAAGACTTGTCTTTTCACTGTCCTCGCAATGCGCGATAAATTTTTGTCCGTCAAATGGTTGGGTTAAAAACTTATTGAACGATACAGGTTCATTTAAAACCGGGTGATATGCCTTTAACGATTGCTTAATAGCCGCCGTAATGATCTTATTTAAACGCTCGGTTTTTGCCTCTTTTCGTTCTGACCGGTTACAAATGATCAGAGATATTTCATCAATGCCTATTTCGGTAGCTTTCTCCAGGAACCACTCCAGTCTGTCGAGGTTTTTTGTTGGGGCTATGGCGATATGTAAGTAATGATCGCGTTTATTATACCCGGTAATTACATTAGTAATTTGCAGGATGGTACGTTTGGGATGCGCGTCTTTGATCTGTGCGGTATACAATCCACCTTTGCCGTCGATCAACTGAACTTCAGAGCCTACCTCTAAACGCAAAACGCGTACAGCGTGCTTGCTCTCTTCTTCGTTAAGAAAGTATTGGGGATGTGTCGGGGCTATATCAGGTGTATAAAAAAGATGCATTGGCAGGCAGATTAATGTAAATCTACTGTATCTTCTTCATTTAGCAATAGTTCCAGCTTAACCGATTCAATATTTTGGTCGGATTTTTTTAGTACGGTAATGTTGTACCCGTTTGATTCTTTCTGCTCACCAACATCAGGTATTTTACCAAAGATATCGCCCAGCCAGCCAGATACTGTATCAAAATCGCCATCCTCGGGCAAGTCATGCGGCAGGTGGCCGTTTACATCATATATAGGTGCAAGCGCGTTCACTATAAATTCGTGGTCATTTACAACTTCTACAATTGGCTTCTCCTCATCGTATTCATCCTGTATCTCGCCTACCAATTCTTCAACAATATCTTCCAGGGTAACCATACCCGCTGTACCGCCAAACTCGTCAGACACGATAGCTATCTGTATGCGCTTTTGCTGCAGTTCGGCCATCAGGTCGTTTATCTTTTTGGTTTCGGGGATAAAGTATGGCTTACGGATAATATTTTTTAGCACGATCTCTTCATTACGTGCCAATAATGGCAAAACATCTTTGGCATGTACTATACCAACTATTTTATCAATTACCTCATCATAAACCGGTATACGCGAATAACCTTCTGTTATCAAAACTTCCAATAATTCCTCCTTGGTAGCATTAACTTCAATACCCGATATTTTAGTGCGGGGGACCATGATGTTTTTAACCACACGTTCGTTAAAATCAAACACGTTTTGGATAAGCTCATGCTCAGTCGAATCTAGTGCGCCGGTTTCTTTACCTTGTTCCAAAAGATATTGTAACTCCTCTGAACTATGGTGCGTTTCGCCTTGTACAGCATTAATGCCTAATGACTTTAAAATAAAGTTAGCAAAGTTGTTAAGCAGCCAGATTATTGGCTTAAACATCACAAAGAATATACGCAACGGTGCAGATATTGCCAATGCCGTACGCACAGAACTTTGTATGGCCAGCCTTTTAGGTGCTAATTCCCCAAAAACAATGCTGAGCACTGTGATCACAATAAACGCGAATACATGGCTTGTGTTAATAATCAATACAGACTTTATCTCTACGCCAAACATTTTAAACATGTTCAGCATCACACGGGTAAATACGTCTTCACCAACTACACCCAAACCCAGTGACGCTATAGTTATGCCTAATTGTGTTGCAGCAAGGTAG
>DHIR01000281.1:408-8171 GCA_002403905.1 Mucilaginibacter sp. UBA4741 | reverse complement strand
GAGAGACTTACGAAGTTTTTAAAACTTCGTAAGTCTTGTATATCATCTACTTCTCCTTCGGTATAAAATCAGTCATCACCGCTTCGCGCAATAGCGCCGGTGGCAATATACCCTGCGCTAAAACAAAATCATGGAAACGTTGCGCGTTAAATTTCTTGCCCAAAGCAGTTTCGGTATCTTTACGTAAGGCTATCATTTTTGTAAAGCCGTAAAAATAACTGTTAGCCTGGCCGGGGGCCTTTAACGTATAACGTTCTACTTCCTGTTGTGCAAAAGCATGCGATTGCACAACATCGGTCATTAACAGGTCAAGCGCTTGTTTTTGTGTTTTAATTCCGGCCTGCAATTCAGGGTCCAGGAAAGCGCGGGTGGCGCGCAGTAGGCGATAATCCAATGATACTAGCTGGCCCTCAACCGGCATATATGGTAAGGTGATTGATTCTGAATACAAGCCCCAGCCCTCTACGTTGGTCGAGTTAAATGCATACAGCGCACGTGCCTGTGACACACCTTCTTCCACCATTTTATCAAATTGCAGTTCGTGCCCGGGGCGTGCTTCGTGAGCTATAATGGTCCATGAGGCGGCATCAAAAGTAAAGTCATCATACTTGTCTTCTTTTGCACCCGGAGCAGCAGGCATATTTAATGGCAATACAAAAACACCCCGCTGGCCGGTATTATTTAAAAACGGCGGCGGTACCATGTGTGGCGCAGGCTGCTGTGCTGTTTCGGCAGCCGATGCCAACCTGATTATTGCCGGGCGATTAGGTAAAGTAACCAAATGATGCTCGCGGATGATCTGCTCAATATCAGCCAAATGGCGATGATAAACCGGCATGATCGAATCGCCTATGATCTGCCCCTTTTTCAGGAATTTAATTACATCACGGTAATCATTTGATGGCAGATGGTTCTTTTTGGCAATTTGCTCGGCCAATGGTTTCATCTGGTTTTGAATATCAGCAAATAGGGCATGCGCTCTTTTTGCCACCTCGGCTGGCGGAATATCAATTCCCAAAGCCTCTAAGTTTAATTTATACTCTTCGGCAGGTAATTTAAAATCTGTTCGTCCCTTAGGTAGCAAAGTTGTCTTTATCCACGCGTCATAATCTGTTAATTGTTTTTTTTCAATGGCGTATGTTTCTTCCCATCCGGTTAAATGATATTTTTTAAATAACACGCCAATACCATCTATCATACTCACATTATGGGCTAAGGCAACCTCAACATCCTGTTTAGACGGATATATCATGCCGGGTCTTGCCATTTGCTGTTGCACACGGTATTTCAGAATAGCAGTAATAGGCCGGTAACCTTTTTCGAGCCCGGCATATTTACGCAAGCGTACCAACGCTGCTTTTCGTCGAGGTTCGGCAGTTTGGTCGTCAAGCAGGGTTTGCATACCGCCAAATACCGTACCGGTTGCATTTAAAAATGTAACTTGTTTTTGCTGAAAATAATTAGCCTGTTTTATAGCCAGTTGTATTTTGTTGATCAGTATATCAAGATCCTGTTTTACAAAGCGGTCCTTCTCGGTTTGGCGGGCGGCTTTTAGCAATACAATAGCATGCTGCTTTTCTTTTTGAGCCGCCAAAGCATTTGCAAGTGTAGGCACGCCTATCTGCTCATCGTACATGGTTAAGCCTTGCTGTGAGCCAAACTCGGGCGAATATTTTTTATCGATATCCAGCAAAATTTTGGTGTAGTTGTTTGATTTCGCTACCCACGCTTTAGTTGCAGTTGTTTGAGCGTTAACGGCAAACGGCAGGATAATCAGCATAGCCATTGCTATCCGGTTTATGATTTTGATATAGGTACGCATATTTTTAGATTTTGATTGCAGAGGTAAGGTACGGAGAAAGATGCAGGAATTAAAAAGGATTCCTTAAACAGCCAGGGAAATCGCTTTTTAAAACTCAATGGCCATTAGGAGGCACCTACCTTTTTTTTAATTTTATGCTATAAACAGGCGACTCCGCCGGAGTCATTAACTGAAAGCCGCAATAGTTCCAGCGGAACTACCTGTTTATAGCATACAGGGTGATATTTTAAGGGCTCCAGCGGAGCCGCCTGTTTTTAAAAGCGATTACCCTACTCAAACAGCCGTTTTTTACAGCGCTTCCGCCACTATCTTAGCCGACAACAAACACAACGGTATCCCCCCACCCGGATGCACACTGCCACCAACAAAGTACAGGTTCTTTATTTTGGATGATTGATTAGCATGGCGCATAAACGCGGCATATTTACTGTTGGAGTTGGTGCCGTAAATTGAGCCCTGGTAGGATGAGGTTTTACTTTCAATATCGCGCGGATCAAGCACGCTTTCGCTGATGATGAGCTTGCCTATGTTTTCGTTTAAACGGCTGGATAGTTTGGCTAATATGTTTTTGCGGGCATCGGCAATTAATTTATCCCAATCCTGCCCGGTATTGGCGGGGACGTTGATCATCACAAACCAATTCTCGCAATCCGGCGGCGCATCTTTTGGTTTTAGTTTGGAGGTGATGTTTAGGTAGACGGTTGGGTCGTGATAAATTGTTTTTTGCTGCCAGATATGGTTAAACTCGGCTTTATAATCAGCGCTAAAAAATATGTTATGCAAGTCAAGCTTGGCAAATTTTTTATTTATCCCCCAATAAAACACCAATGCCGAACTGCTGCGTTCCTGCTGCAATATCTTTTTAGGCTGAAGTTTGGGACAGCTACTTAACAGTTTGTTGTAGGTGAACCAGATATCCATGTTAGAAACCACCACATCAGCATTAATAATCTCGCCTTTAACTTTTATACCGGTAGCCGTTTTGCCTTTTAAAACAATCTCATCAACCGGCGAATTATAATTGAATTTAACCCCCAACATTACCACCAAATTAACCAAACTGGTAATAATGCTGTACATACCCTCTTTAGGAAAGTAAGCCCCAAAATGCTGCTCCAAATGCGGAATTACATTCAATGTAGCCGGTGCCGTGTACGGGTTGGAGCCATTGTAGGTAGCATACCTATCATAATACTGCACCATGCGCTCATCCTTAAAAAAACTTTGGTTGGCCTGGTGCATGATACGCCCGGCATCCAGTTTCTTTAGGTTGATCAGCGCCTTAAACCCCTCTTTGGTAAAGAAACTTTTAAAGCCCAGGAAAGCCCGTTGTAAAAATACAGGATTAGTTAGCTCATAGATCTGCGCGCTGTTTGCCATTTGTTTTTCGACGGCATCGGCAGGCTCGCCAATATGGGTAGTTATTTCTTTCTCAAATTTATCCTTATCTGCATAGGCAGTTAGTTTGGTGCCATCCTCATAAAAATATTTGCAGTTAACATCCAACTTTTGATATTGAAAGTAAGCCGATACATCTTTACCCGCCAACTCGAACAGTTCATCAATATATTGGGGAAGTGTCAATAGGCTCGGCCCGGTATCGAACCTGAATTTGTCTTTTTTTATTTCGGCCAGTTTACCGCCGGGCGTGGGGTTTGCTTCAAAAACCTCGACCGCGTAGCCCTTAACGGCTAAACGGATAGCGGTTGCTATACCTGCTATACCTGCACCAATGATGACGGCTTTTTTGTGGTTAGAATTCACTATCAATTCCTTCTTCGGTCAAAAATTTCCTCAGCAAAAAATCGCCCGTCAAAGCAAAGTCAAGTGATGATTTCATTTTGGTTGTGGAAGCTAATTGTATTGCATCTAACGATCGCAAACCTTTAATCCCATATTTAACAATTAGATTTTGAGCCTCTATTAACAATTGGGTATCTGTAGGAATAAAATGACATCTTTTAAAATCATCATTAATAACTAATAAGAAATTCTGTGCTTGCGTCATTGACAGATGCCCAATTCTGACCTTTTTTAAAATGGCCGAATAGATTTCGACCATAGTTATTTCTGCCAAATAAATTTTATAATTAGGATTTTTGCTTAAAAAATCAAGAAGCTCCTTAGTTCCTTCTTCCTCATGATACAACTTAGAAAATGATGATGTATCAAAAAAAATATTCATATAGCACTTCTTCTCTCTTCTATTACCGCGTCTGATAAACTACCTTTCAAATCTTTCAATATTTCTCTGCCTTTTGCGAACGAGAAATCATCAAACGTCAGGCGTTTTTCTTTGGATTCAACATCAATATCCATAAAAGTAACAAGCACCTTAACCGACTTGTCAATATTTATAGGCTCATCCAGGGTGATGTTCCCATTATTATATGTTCCGCTCAATTGTACCATGATCAAATAATTTTAGGGGTTCCAGATTCCTCAAAATGACATTGAACTGCCTCCCGGATATTGCCTTTTAATTCATCCAGGGTATCTCCCTCTGTAAATATACTTTCACCAATTGCTCGTGCGGTATACCCACCTTCCAACGCCTCTTCAACCAAAAAGAATATTTCGTTCATAATCAAATTTACTAAATAATTATCATTTTAAAAATCGGACACAAACAAAAAAGGGATAACCAACCGGCTATCCCTTTTCAATTCATTATAATTATCTCCCTTGCGGGAGTTAGCGGCTTACGCTTCTACCGCCTGCCCTACCAAATGATTAGCTACCAAATACTCGGCTATTTGTACAGCGTTGGTTGCCGCGCCTTTGCGCAGGTTGTCGCTCACTATCCAGCAGTTTAAAGTATTTGGCTGGCTCTCGTCACGGCGGATGCGGCCTACAAATACATCGTCTTTATCGTGTGCGTCAAGCGGCATTGGGTATTTTAAGTTTGCCACGTCATCGGTAACAACAATGCCCGGTGCTTTGCTTAATATATCTCTTACTTCGGCCAGGTCAAAATCATTAGCAAACTCAATGTTTGCAGACTCTGAGTGACCACCCATAACCGGGATACGCACGGTAGTAGCTGTAACACGGATACTGTCGTCGCCCATAATTTTGTTGGTTTCTTTAACCATTTTCATTTCCTCTTTGGTGTAACCGTTCTCGGTAAATACATCAATATGAGGTAAAACGTTCAAATCAATTTTGTATGGGTATGCCATTGGGCCGTCAATGCCCGCGCGCTCATTCATTAACTGGTCTACCGCCTTAACGCCGGTACCGGTTACTGATTGATAGGTTGATACAACCACGCGTTTAATTTTATATTTATCGTGCAATGGTTTTAAGGTCACCACCATTTGTATGGTCGAGCAATTTGGGTTGGCAATGATCTTATCTTCGGGAGTTAATACATCGGCATTAACTTCGGGCACAACCAGTTTCTTGGTTGGGTCCATGCGCCAGGCTGATGAATTATCAATAACCGTAGTACCTGCTGCCGCGAAAAGTGGAGCCTGTGCCAATGATGTGCTGCCACCTGCCGAAAATAAGGCGATGTCAGGCTTCTGTTTTATCGCATCCTCAACAGATATTACCTTATAAGCCTTACCCTTAAAAGTGATCTCTTTACCTACACTTTTCTCTGATGCGACTAATAATAGTTCTGTAATGGGGAAGTTGCGTTCTGCTAGAACCTGCAACATTTTAGTGCCAACTAATCCTGTGGCGCCTACAACTGCGATTTTCATTGTGTTAACTTGTTTTTTAATTATAATGAAGCTTCCTGCGGAGGTTTCATTGTGTTTAATTGTTTGTTAATGGTAATGAAGTGCCTCACGGCGGTTTCATTTTGTTTAAAACGTTAATTAATAATTATTTATTGAGAGGCAAATATCGGACTTTTTTTTATTGACTATGTATTATTTATGTAAATGATGCCGAAAACCGATTTTAGCGCCACCATTACATTCCTCAAATTTTCGTATATTGTTAAGAGTTCTATTAAATCCGCCTCCACCATCCATCACAAAAAATGCACATTTTGATTTGTCTCAAAATTAACCATTCGTTCTTTGATTTTAATTAATAATTTCATTTTCAGTTGATTATATAAAAAAACATACTACCGGCATACGCCCTTATACCCGATAAATGGCAAAAATCACTACCGGCAAAACACCTAATACCCGATAAACGCTTAAAATTACTACCGGCATAGCCCCCGATGCCCGAAAAATGCCTGTTTTTACTACCGGTAATAATTAAGATACCGGTGTGAAATCCACGCAAATCATTTCATCCAAATTTTTACCTTTGCTGCAACTGATACTCAATATGAATGAAAAGATAATAGTGCTTGGCTCTAACGGCCAGATAGGCACTGAATTGGTAATGAACCTACGCGCTAAATATGGTAATGACCAGGTTGTGGCATCTGATATCCGCAATAGCGATAACGCCGTTATAAACGCCGGGCCATTCGAGCTGGCTAATGTGCTGGATAAGGACAATCTGCATAAACTGTTCGAGAAACATCGCCCCACTCAGGTTTATTTATTAGCCGCTATACTATCTGCCGTAGGCGAACAAAAACCAAAACTGGCCTGGGATTTAAACATGAACGGGCTCATCCATATTCTGGATCTTGCGGTCGAATTTAAAACGGCGAAAATTTTTTGGCCAAGCTCTATCGCTGTTTTCGGGCCGCATTCGCCGAGGGAAAACACAACGCAGTTTTGCGTGATGGACCCTAATTCGGTTTACGGCTTTAGCAAACTGGCCGGCGAACGCTGGTGCGAGTATTATTATACTAAATATGGGGTTGATGTACGCAGCATACGTTACCCCGGCCTGATCGGCTGGCGGTCTGAACCGGGCGGCGGTACAACCGATTATGCGGTTGATATTTTCCATCAGGCTTTGGCTAAGGGCAAGTATGAAAGTTTTCTTTCTGCTGATACCGCTTTGCCTATGATGTATATGGAAGATGCCATACGCGCTACTATGGAGCTGATGGAAGCACTGGCCGAAAAATTGACTATCCGTTCATCATATAACTTAGGCGGCATTAGTTTTACGCCTGCCCAATTATCCGCAGAAATAAAGAAACACCTGCCTGATTTTGAGATAAGTTATGCTGATCATGACCCGCGCCAGGCCATTGCCGATAGCTGGCCAAAAAGCATTGACGATACCTACGCCCAAAACGATTGGGGCTGGAAACAAAAATTTGACTTAGGCAGCATGACTGCGGATATGTTGGAAAATTTGAAAAAACAGTAACAGGCATTTCTGATTATATACATTTATACATTTTTTGTATATTTGAGTATGACAAAGCAAGCTATTATTGACCATACTATTGAGGTGATCAACCAGCTTCCTGATGACAAGGCTGCCGAAATTGCCGATTTTGCGGATCTTTTAATTAAGAAACAGGACGACCTGCATCTTAATAAAGATATCCAACAACTTGCATCTTCTAAATCATTTGATTTTTTGAAGGAGGAGGAGGATCTCTATACATTAAGCGACCTGAAAGAAGTTTATGGCAAAAGGTGATATTGTATTGGTTACCTTCCCTTATACTGATCTAACAGGCACCAAACTACGCCCTGCCGTTATCCTTACAGAAACCGATGTTGACATTACCGCGTGTTTCATTACTACACAATTGCATTGGCAGGAACCAACGGATCTTTTATTAAACCCTTCTTATATAAACGGACTTAAAAAACAATCTTTAATCCGTACCGGTAAAATTTCTACTTTGAGCAGAGAATTAGTTCAAGGACTCTTAGGTGAATTGTCAATGAATGAACTTGACGAATTGAATCAAAAACTAAAAACGCTGTTACAGCTAAACTAATAGCATCCTATTTTCAACAGTTCCAACTAAAAACATAAACATTATATTTGCACCTCAAGATCCTGCCTAAAAGGATTTATTAAGTATACAATGGGAAGAGCATTCGAATTC
>DHIR01000281.1:0-157 GCA_002403905.1 Mucilaginibacter sp. UBA4741 | reverse complement strand
TTCCGTAAAGAAAGAAAATTTAAGCGTTGGGCCAAAATGGCCGTACAGTTTACCCGTTTGGGTAAGGAGATAGTAATGGCTGTTAAAGCCGGTGGTGGCGATGTAAATACCAACTCGCGTTTACGTACCGCGGTACAAAACTCGAAGGCGGTTAATA
>DHIR01000037.1 GCA_002403905.1 Mucilaginibacter sp. UBA4741 | reverse complement strand
GTCACTTTATACAGGATGTATATATTAAGCCTGATATAGTAATTGATGTTACAGCACATTGGGATAAAAAGATTGAAAGCATTTTTGCTTATAGGTCGCAATTTTATAACCCTAACTGGGAAGGTGAACCGCAAACCTATATTTCATCGCCGGAGTTTATTGCTGTTGTTGAGGCCCGTGCCCGCGAATTTGGCAAAGCTATCCACGTAAAATTTGCCGAAGGCTTTACCTCGAAAAAAATTCTGGGTGTAGATAATTTGTTTAATCTGAGATAGAGTAGTCAATGGTCCATAGACCATAGTTGATAGTTTTTTTAGTAATCGATAGTCCATAGTTTGATTTTACTATTATCTATCGATCTTGGTTTGGCTTGATCTTACCATGGTCCATGGACTATCGACCATGGACTAAGCTACACCCCTACATATTCAAAACGATTGTTCTCATCGTTTCTTTGGCGCTTTAGCTTGTTTTCTTTAGCTAATTTTAACAATATGCCTGATAGCTCAGAAGTTTTAAAATCAGAGTTATATTGCTCTTTACAATAATCGGCAATAGCCGAAATAGAATGTGATGACTTGAAAAAATCGGTTGATAAAAGCTGGTTTAATATTTTAGTGGCCCCAGGTTTTTTACGACCTGATACAGTACTGTAACCTCCGTAGGTTAATGGTTTTTGTTTGGTTGATTTTTTACTTAAAAACTCATATCCATCAGCATCGCCTTTTTCAAACTCAATCATTGCATCCAATAACCTATCAACAATCTTTACTTGTACGGCTTCTGACTGGAATGCGTTAACAACTTCTGATATCTCTATCAATTGCTTTTTTAGTTTTTCGATGGGTTTACTCATGATATAACAAATAGCTACGGTAAATATTATTTCAGTAAAAACTAACAGGCAATTAATAGGGGGTATGGCCTGTTAAAAGAAATAACTTATAATAGATGATAACACAAACATACGATTATAGTATATTTCAACTATCGAAAAAGGGTATGATATTATTAAAAATAGAGTCTTGTAGCAAAATTATTACATATTATAGTTTATTGGCTATTTTTTTAAGTATATGCAGCCCTTCATCAATATTATTTTTTTCAATAATAAGCGCAGGCCTAAACCGTATGGTGCTATTGCCGCAACCTAAAAACATAACATTGTTTTCAATACCCAGTTCTATAAACTTATCGCGCATTGTTTTATCCGGGAAATCAAATGCTGTAAGCAACCCCTTGCCACGTACATTGCTTATTACGGGTGTGCTTTGAGCAATTTTGGCTAATTTATCTTGTAAATATTCACCATTCTCTGCTGCTTTTGCGCACAAATTATCTTCCTGAATTATCTCCAGTATTTTTGTTGCTCGCACCATATCAACCAAACTGCCGCCCCAGGTAGAGTTAATGCGCGATGAAACATTAAATACATTATGCTCCACCTCATCTATTCTTTTACTAGCCAGTATACCACATACCTGCATTTTTTTACCGAAAGCAATAATATCGGGCTGGGCTTTATCGCCAAAATGCTCATGGCACCAAAACTTACCGCTTAAACCTACGCCGGTTTGTACTTCATCATAAATTAGTAGCGCCTCGTTTTCATCAGCCAGTATGCGTAGCTGTTCCATAAACTCTTTGCGTGCGTGGTTGTCGCCGCCTTCGGCTTGTACAGGCTCAACTATTATGGCGCATATATCATCTTTGTTATCTATAAACGCTTGTTTTATTTGGGTTATGGATAGTTCTTCTCGTTCCAAAAGATCAGCGTAACTGCTTTCTGTTTGCGGGAATTGTATAGCAGGGAATGAAACCCGCGGCCAGTCGAACTTAGCGTACCATTTAGTTTTAACAGGTAATGTGTTTGTTAAACTCATTGTATAACCAGACCGGCCATGAAAAGCATTTTCAAAATGCAATACTTTTTGGCCCTTCTCGATAGTGTAACCTTTAGCAAAGTTTTTCTGCACTTTCCAGTCCATCGCCGTTTTAAGCGCGTTCTCTATGGCTAATGTGCCGCCCGCTATAAAGAAAGCATGAGGCAAATAATCCGGAATGCCTACTTTTTCAAAAGTCTCAACAAACTGGGCGTATTGTGTAGTATAAATATCAGAGTTTGATGGGTTGGTTAACGCGGCCAGCATCAGGTTTTTTTTGAAGACCTCATCGTTAAGCATTTTAGGGTGATTATATCCTAACGGAACCGATGCAAAACAGGTAAAAAAATCAAGCAGGGTACGTTTGTTTTTAGAATCATAAATGTGCACACCGCTGCTTTTCTCCAGATCAAAAGTTAGGTCGAACCCATCTGCCAGCACATGCTTTTTTAATGAATCGATAACGTTTTCGGGATTTACAGATAGCTTGTACATAGGAATATGCTTTATACAAAGCTATTAAATTAGACTAGGATTTTTAGGATGGAAAGATTATAGGAGTTAAAATCAATCCTACTAATCCTCAAATCTTATAAATCTTAGTTAAACTTGTCCTTCATGCCCAGTAATCCCCAAATGCCACCGCTGTGTATGGCTAATATTTTGCTGCCGGGTTTAAAGTGGTTTTTTGCAGCCAGGTCATAAATAGCATAGAGCATTTTACCGGTATAGATAGGGTCGATCAAGATCCCCGTATCTGCCACAAACTTTTTTATAAAACTAATTAACTCGTTATTTACCTTGCCATATCCTCCAAAATGGTAATCGGTATGAAGTTGGTAATTTGCAGGCGCAATTAATAACTTATCAATTTCATTGGCTATAAAGCCACCGTTTTTAAATACGGGTATCGCATGCAACTGGGTTGGTGATTGGTATTGTATAATGCCATTTATTATCCCTGCAGCCATGGTGCCGGTACCGCTGGCGCAAAAAATGTGGTCGTAGGTTTCTGTTAGCTCATTAACTAATTCGCTGCAACCTTTTGCGGCCTCGGGCGATGCTCCGCCTTCATTAATAAAAAAGGCCTGATCATCATTGGCAAAATATTTATTAAATAACGCTGGTTTATCGCGATAGCTTTCTCTATCGGTAAATACTAAATGCATACCATGTAAGCGGCACATAAACAGGGTGTCATTATCAACCTGCTCACCACGCACAATGCCGGTAGCTTTAAAGCCAAATCGGGCCGCTGCTGCCGCCGTTGCTAGTAAATGATTAGAGTAGGCACCACCAAATGTTACCAGGTGGGTTTTGTTATGCGATTGTGCCTTTTTAAGCAGGTATTTAAGCTTGCGCCATTTGTTGCCTGATATAATGGGATGTATCAGGTCATCACGTTTTATATAAACTAATAAGTCCCGTTCGGCAAATAACTGATCGTTAATTTGCTGAACGGGACTAAATATCTCGAGATCAATAACCATTAACCCGATTAGAAGCCTAGACCAATACCTACGTTAGCTGATTTGTATTCGGCAAAGCTATACGATCCGTAAATTTTAAGGAAAAATAGGCTCATTTGGAAACCAACATCTGCTCGGGCACCACTCACGCTTGAAGATGAACCACTTATAGAAATTGGATCAGCATAAGTAGTGTAAGTAGGTTGGCCTACCACGGTTGCGCCGGTAACAAACGGGAAGTTACCTTTTAAACCAACATCTGTACTGCTTTTTAAATAACCTACAGATACAAACGGGGTGAAGAACAATAATTTTTTAGACAAGATTACTGAAGCATTTACACCGCTAAAGTGCCCTTCCAACCGTTGATTGCTAAAATCAGTGCTACCTGAAACGTTGGTATTATCAGGTTTTACAGATAACGGTTTGCTGTAATTTAAACGCGTATAACCTACAGCAATAGCAAGATCAAATGGTTTTTCAGTTCCTTTTTTAGCAAAGTCTTGTATGATATCATGCTTTAACCCAAAACCAAACATACCAACAGAACCTACATCATCGGTTATCTTAGTAGTTGGTATAAAGCGCACGGTCAAATCAGTGTGTTTAACCAAACCGATAGTCAACTGTACTTGCGGCGCCGGAACGTATTGTGTAACACCTTTAGGTAAAGTGGTTGAATATTTAGCCAAGGGGTTACTAGGGTCGGTGTAAGTAATACCTGTGCTCAGATTTTTATCACCCCCAAAAGTTGGCGCAATTGAAGAACCTGTTGGCTTAATGTTAGCCAAGCCTAAAGAATTAATATCAAAAGTTTTGTCTGCGTCAGGGACAATACTTGCACTCGCGCTTACGCGGATAGCAAAACGTAAGAATTTTTGAGTTTTGGCGGTGTTAGTCCAGCCTCCATTTAAGCTGTTACCAAAACCTTTAAACAATGGATTTGCATAGGCATTGATAAGTTTGTTTACATCGTCAGGCCCGCCTTTGAACAAGGAGGAAATACCGTCATTGCTTGACTGTGCATTTGCCTTGAATGCAGCAGTTGTTAAAATTACCAAAGTAATTAGGGGGTAAAGTTTTTTCATATCGTTTTAAGAGTGAGGTTTAATCATATAAAAGTAATACATATTTAGTAATAATCAATAATATAAGTATTTAGCTATTATTTATTAATAACTAATTGAATTAGAAAAACGGCTATTTTTGCCCCAATGATAAAAGAACCCGATGTGTTTGAACAAGATGAGCAGGACCTGTATGAACACCTGCGTGTAGTTGTTGATAAAGGGCAATCTCTTTTACGC
>DHIR01000204.1:2423-2650 GCA_002403905.1 Mucilaginibacter sp. UBA4741 | reverse complement strand
TTTGGTTGGCTTATTGTAATAAACTTTGGGCCGTTCTAATATCCAGCCCGCACCTAAATTTTCAGGATCAGCCATTTTTACAACATCACCTTTAAATTTCCAGTTCATCAGGTCTTTTGACGAATAGCAGCTTACATATCGGTAACCGGGATCCAACCCCTTCGCCCTTTCTTCGCCATACCAATAATAAGTGTTTTTGATCTTAATAATACCGCCGCCGTGCGCTT
>DHIR01000204.1:660-2228 GCA_002403905.1 Mucilaginibacter sp. UBA4741 | reverse complement strand
TTGGATATGATTGCCCTTATCATCAGGCCATACCGCTCCCGGATCAATAACTTTGTTTTGTGCAAACCCGGTTAATGATAAAAGTAATAGCAATGCCGACAGCCTGATCTTCATTTGAGGTGAGTTTATTTATTAAGCTATTCAATCACTCTATCCAAATGTGTATAACCGCCATCAACATGTATCAACTGCCCCGTAGTATGGCTTGATACTTCTGATAGCAGGAACACTACCATATTGGCAATCTCGCCGGCAGTTGTCATGCGTTTTCCTAGCGGGATATTTTTTACAATATCCTTTAGTTTTTCTTCGGGATTTGGCAGCGTATTGATGAACATTTCATAAAGCGGTGTCCAGCACTCGGCTACAATTACAGCGTTTACTCTTATCCCGTAAGGTAAAAGTTCCACTGCCCATTCGCGGGTTAAGGCATTGCGGCCACCATTTGCGGCAGCATAGGCCGATGTATTTCCCTGCCCCGTATCGGCTACCTTAGAGCCAATATTTACAATATTACCTTTCGATTTTTTAAGTTCGGGCAACGCGTATTTAGCCATCAAATAATAATGCACCACGTTACGGTGCAGGCTGCGCATAAAATCATCGTAATTGCCTTTTTCCAAGCCAACACTATCATTAACACCCGCATTGTTTATCAGGCCTTCAATACGGCCATATTTGGCTATTACCGCGTTTACTGCATTTTCGCATTGATCGGGGTCTGTTAATTCGGCAGCTACCTGGAAAGCCTCAAATCCTTTAGCTTTCAGATCATTAACGATCTTTAAATTATCTTCTTCTTTACGGCCAATTATTACGGGGATAGCGCCCTCATTTGCCAATAACCTAACTATACCTTCGCCAATACCTTTAGCGCCACCTGTTACTATAACAACTTTATTTTTTATCTGCAGATCCATCTCTTTGTATTTTATTCTGTTTAAAGACTATAAAACTTAATCGCATTACCACCCCAAAACTTACCTTGTTCATTCGCAGAAAGTTTGGCAACATATCCTTCGGCAATACTCAGCATTTCGCCGTAAGTGGCAGCTACCCGGCAAACCGGCCAGTCTGACCCAAACATTACCCTATCTGCACCGAAAGCTTCAAATACCACATCCATATAAGGCGTAAAATCTTCGGGCTTCCAGGATTTCCAATCGGCCTCGGTAACCATGCCTGATACTTTACAGCTTACATTTTGGTTTTGGGCTATGGCTTTCATATCCTTTGCCCATTCAGCAATATCACCTTCTTTGATCTTAGGTTTTGCCAAATGGTCTATTACAAAAGGCTGATCGGGAAAAGCTGCTGCAAACTCAGTTGTATACCCTATCTGATCAGTATAAATCAAAATATCATACGTGTAACCAAATTGTTTTAGCTTGGATATTCCTCTTTTAAAATCAGCATTTAGCATATATGCCCTATCAGCCTCGCCCTGTAAAATATGACGGAAGCCTTTTAGTTTTTTAAATTGCTGATAGTAAGCTAACCTATCCTCAATGTTTTCCGCTTTAAAGTCAACCCAACCTACTACACCTTTTATAAAACCATGCTTTGCG
>DHIR01000204.1:0-521 GCA_002403905.1 Mucilaginibacter sp. UBA4741 | reverse complement strand
GATCTCCATATCATCATTGATCCAATCGTGTTTTACCGGATCGTAGTTCCAAAAGTGTTGATGCGAATCAATTCTTGGCATAGGCTTTTAACACTTGTTTTGATTCGCCTAAGCCATCAATACCCAGTTCCATCACATCGCCTGCTTTTAAATATATAGGCGGTTTAAAGCCCAAGCCAACACCTGCAGGTGTACCTGTTGATATGATATCACCCGGCAAAAGGGTCATGAATTTGCTTACATAAGCAATAACAAACGGCACATTAAATATAAAGTTTGATGTATTACCCTCCTGCATTGTTTTGCCATTAACTTTTAGCCAAAGTCGCAGGTTATCAATATCGCCTAACTCATCAGGCGTTGCCATAAACGGACCAACCGGTGCGAAGGTGTCGCAGCCTTTACCTTTATCCCAGGTACCGCCGCGCTCTATCTGGAACTCGCGTTCTGATACATCATTATGCAAAGCATAGCCTGCCACATAATCCAGCGCGTCAGCCTCATCCACATAACTTGCTTTT
>DHIR01000290.1:14563-17646 GCA_002403905.1 Mucilaginibacter sp. UBA4741 | reverse complement strand
CATTTGGTTTATGATACGGCCTCAACTATTTTTTATAGCAAAAAAGCTATGCTTTATTAAACCTCGGCAAGTCTTTCGCGATAGTGCCCTGCTTTTAGCTTCTCGCCCATTTCGCTATAAGCATCCAACGTACGCTGTACATCGTCAAGCGAGTGCTCTGCGGTAGGTATCAGCCTTAGCAATATTAATCCCTTAGGTATAACCGGGTATATAACTATCGAGCAAAATATACCATAATTTTCACGCAGATCGCGGGTTAATGAGGTAGCTTCATACAGATCGCCTTTTAAAAATACAGGGGTAACCATGGTATTGGTAACGCCCAGGTCAAAGCCGCGTTCTTTCAAGCCTTTTTGCAGCGCGTTGGTTATTTGCCATAATTTTTCGCGCAATTGGGGCTGAGATTTAAGCAGCTCAAAACGCTTTTTAAGGCCCCGCACCATTGGCATAGGCAGTGCCTTTGCAAATATCTGCGAGCGCATGTTATAGCGCAAATAATCAATTACATATTTATCACCGGCAACAAACGCACCTATGCCTGCCATTGATTTGGCGAATGTAGCAAAGTACACATCTACCCCATCAATACAATCCTGCTCTTCGGGCGTACCGGCGCCTGTTTTACCCATGGTACCAAAACCATGCGCATCATCAACCAATATCCTGAAATTGAATTTATCTTTAAGCGCGATGATCTCTTTTAATTTACCCTGCGCGCCCGACATACCAAAAACACCTTCGGTAATTAATAATATACCACCACCATTTTGTTCAACCAAGCGGGAAGCGTGCTCCAATTGCTTTTCGCAGCTTTCTAAATCATTATGACGGTAAACAAAACGTTTACCCATGTGCATACGCAAACCATCAATAATACAGGCGTGCGACTCGGCATCATAAACAATAACATCATTACGATTAACCAGCGAATCAATAATAGATACCATGCCCTGGTAGCCGTAATTCAATAAAAACGCGTCTTGTTTGCCTACAAATTTACCCAAGCCGTTTTCAAGCTCTTCGTGATGTATAGTATTGCCAGACATCATGCGCGCACCCATTGGATACGCCATTCCGTAATCGGCAGCAGCTTGCGCATCTGCTTCTCTAACTTCGGGATGATTAGCTAATCCTAAATAATTATTCAAGCTCCACACTAAATGCTCTTTCCCATTGAATTGCATATACGGGCCTATCTCGCCTTCTAACTTAGGGTATGAAAAATAGCCATGCGACCATTTTTGGTGCTGTCCGAGAGGACCGCCCATACTACTTGTTATTTTATCAAATAAATCCAAACTGTACTCCTATTAATCGTTTCGAATTGCAAATATAAGGTTTTATGTGGTTTGTTAATAGCTCATAGTTAATGGTTCATAGCTATTTGCAGCATTTTATAACCAAAAAAGGAGACACTTGTTTAAGTATCTCCCTATTATTATGATCCATGAACCATAACCTAATACTTAATCTACGTTATCGTGTAAAAATGAGTTGCTGTCCCTGATCTCTATTTTACCTTCACTATCAGGCATTAAAGAGAAACGAGATACCTGGCTTTCGTCAGATGCAGGAGTTTCTTGCAGAGCCACTTCTTTACGTTTATAAGCCGGCACATTTTCCAATTCCTGTATGTTACCACTGCGCAATTTCATACTCAGATCTTTTAAACGCATAATCCGTTCGCGAGATTTGCGTAATTGCTCTTCGATAGATTCGTCTGTTTTATGCTCGTCAGCGCTTACAACCGGTTCAGGTTCCGGCTCAGCTATCTTTTCTACAACGGCTGTTTCAAAGTTATTGATGGTTTCCATCTCAGGCTCAGCCAGTTTGAAGGTAAACTCCGGCAATTCGGTTTCGTTCTCACTTATTGGCTGCTCTTCTACCTCCTGGAAATTATATTTTATAACAGCCGGCTCTTGTTCTTCCGTACGCTCTGTAGCAAACAGGTCAAATAACCCGGTTTGTTTTTGTTCTTCTTTTTGACCTTTCATATAAGGCTCGGCAGTTGCGCCTTCGCTTACATGATTAATAAACTCGTTTACCGGTTTAACCAAAGGCGCATCAGGAACCAGCATGGAAACAATTTTCTTGCTGCTATGCTCTTTTTCGCGCTCATCCTTAGTTTGGAAACCAGTAGCTATAATAGTTACTGATAGTTTATCGCCTAAATTCTCATCGCGACAGTTACCCCATATCAGGTCAGCAGCAAGCCCGGCTTCTTCCTGGATGTAATCGGTAATAATACTTACCTCATCCATTGTTACTTCTTTCTCGCCCGAACTGATGTTTAACAGGATATAACGTGCACCTTCAATTTCATTATCTTTTAATAATGGCGATGATAAAGCGCCTTCAACAGCGCGTAAAGCACGATTCTCGCCTTCGGCTGCCGAGCTGCCCATTATTGATACGCCGCTGTCTTTCATTACTGTGCGCACATCTTTAAAGTCGACGTTTATATAGCCCGGTAATGTTATGATCTCTGCAATGCCTTTGGCCGCTGTAGTTAAAATATCATCAGCCTGCGCAAATGCCGATCCTAATGTTAAGTTACCGAAGATCTGACGCAACCTGTCGTTTGATATTACCAGGAATGAATCAACATATTTTTTTAATTCTTCCATTCCTTCTTCGGCCTGCATTTTACGGCGTTTACCCTCGAAAGAGAAAGGGGTAGTTATAATACCTACGGTAAGGATATCCATCTCGCGTGCTGCTTTGGCAATGATAGGGCTTGCGCCTGTACCTGTACCACCGCCCATACCTGCTGTTATAAATAACATTTTGGTATTAACGCCCAGCATTTGTTTAATATCGTCAATGTTTTCAATAGCCGAATTTTTTCCAACCTCTGGTATTGAGCCTGCACCCATACCTTCTGTCAGGCTTGCGCCTAATTGTACTTTATTGGGTATAGGGCTTAACTCTAACGCTTGCGCGTCAGTGTTACAGATTATAAAATCAACCCCCGTAATACCTGCCTTGTACATGTGGTTTACTGCATTACCACCGCCGCCGCCAACACCAATTACCTTGATGATGGACGACTTTTCTTTTAACATCTCAAATTGCATAATCCT
>DHIR01000290.1:459-14256 GCA_002403905.1 Mucilaginibacter sp. UBA4741 | reverse complement strand
CTTTTTCAACAACCTTTTTCCACAAATGTGTACAATGTGGAAAAAATGGAAGTTGTTGATAAGTATACCCG
Organism: Mucilaginibacter sp. UBA4741; assembly: GCA_002403905.1. Lineage (GTDB taxonomy): Bacteria > Bacteroidota > Bacteroidia > Sphingobacteriales > Sphingobacteriaceae > Mucilaginibacter. The sequence continues at coordinate 14,185 of DHIR01000290.1, read as the reverse complement.
CTTCCTTCTATAGCCCCCTCTAAATCTCCCCCGGTAGGGGAGACTTTTACTATCTCTTTAGTCCTCCTACCGGGAGAGATTTAGAGGGGGCTGGGGCTCTTTTTATTTCAAAAAGTCCTCATCTTTAATATCATCTTTAATAAATTTCTTTCCGCTCTCTAGTATTTTACCAAACAGTCCGTACTTTTTATCCTCGGCATATTTGGTTCCTTTATCCACTTTTACTTCGGCAGGTGTTTCTACAACGCCGGTGTATTCCATTTTCTGAATACCTTTTATCAACAGACCGATACCTGTTGCAAAAGTTGGGCTTTGCAGCTCTTCATAAATATTCTTAGGCAATACTTCGTTCTTGGCTAAGTGCTCGTTAGGGTAACCTACACGGCAATCTAAACCGGTAACAAATTCGACCATTTGCGGCAGATGTTTTAATTGCGCACCACCACCCGTTATCACAATACCCGCAATTAGCTTTTTCTCATAGCCTGATGATTTGATCTCATAATACACATGCTCTACGATCTCTTCCATACGGGCCTGGATAACAAACGCCAGGTTTTTCACTGATATTTCTTTAGGCTCACGTCCGCGTAAACCCGGTACACACACAATCTCATTCTCTTTATTTTCTTCAGCTAAAGCTGATCCGAAACGTATTTTTAATTGCTCGGCAATGTTGCGCATTACAGAGCAGCCTTCGCGGATATCCTCGGTAACGCTGTTACCCCCAAATGGTATAACGGCAGTATGGCGGATAATACCTTCGTGGAAAATAGCCAGGTCGGTAGTACCACCACCAATGTCAACCAGTACCACGCCGGCTTCTTTCTCTTCATCGCTTAATACCGACTCTGATGATGCCAATGGTTCCAGTATCAATTCCTGGCTTTCTAAATGTGCCTTGTTAACACATTTTACAATGTTTTTTATGGCCGTAACCTGACCCGATATAATATGAAAATTAGCTTCAAGGCGCACACCCGCCATGCCTATTGGGTCTTTAATACCCGGCTCGCTATCAACAGTAAACTCTTGCGGCAATACATGGATGATCTCTTCGCCCGGAGGCATTACCAGATTGTACATATCTTCAACCAGTTTGTCAATATCCTTGCGGCTTATCTCAGACTGCAGATCGCGACGGGTTATTAACCCGCGATGCTGCAAGCTTTTGATATGCTGCCCCGCGATACCTACGTTTACTACACGTATTTCTACATTTGACTGCGTGCCCGCAATTTCAACTGCAGCGGTAATACCCTGTACGGTTTTGTCGATATTTGAAACTACCCCACGGGTTACACCCGCAGATTCGGCCTTGCCAATACCCAGGACTTCGATTTTACCGTTTTTGCTGCGGCGGCCAACAATTGCGCAAATTTTTGTGGTACCAATATCCAATCCCACTACAATTGGCGAACTTTTTTCTTGTGTCGAACTCTTATCCATATTTACTGTTTTATTAGAGATGTGTCTTGTTTTACTTTTTTTGTTGAATCGGTGGTAATTTTCATTTGCTTCATTCTAAGCGAATCAGCCTTTGTGTTTTTTACCCCTATAATTTGATTGGCGTATTTAATATTTATTTGTTTGTAAGCATCCCAGCCAACCTGTGGCAATGCCTGTTTGTAAAATGCCAGCAGGTTATGAAACTTCAGTTCCAGCGAGTCGGCATTACCTAGTAAAATACGCTGGTTGCCTACGCGTGGTATCAATTCAATTTCATGATCCTGGTTAACATAGATCTGTGCTATCTGCGCATCCCAAAGCGAATCTTGCCTTATATATGATGCCGTTTTAAACAAATCCTTTGCCAATAGTGTACGCAATGTATCTACCTTGTTGCCAAAAGGCTCCTCAATAAATCCATTAGCTGCCAATACCCTCGCGGTAAAGTTGGCCGATAGCGGGATTTTTAACCCGTTTTTATCAATGTAATAATCCTGGTCGAACTGGTTCATTACCCGCAATATGGGTTGGCGCTGTGATATCTCTATCATAATTATACCATCCATATCCGCATAAACCTTTGCATATTCAACAAATGGATTTGCCTTTAACCTATTCTCTAAAATATGCAGGTTAATGTTGTCTATTTTACGGCCTATCAGCGTGAAACTGCTTAGTTGCAAAATATTTTCCACCTCTTTTTTATCAATAAAATACTGGCTGCCGGGGATGTATATTTTAACATCCTTGCAAACTACTTCGGCTTTCTTTATTTCAATAAAACTCATCAATACAACCAAGCCACCCAGGCTAACCAGCCAGATGAAACTTAATAGTATAATGCGCCATATTGGTTTCTTAAACATTTTCTAAAGCACTTTTTAATGGTTGTACTAACTGATCAATATCGCCCGCGCCTACGGTTAACAATAGCTCGGGTTGTTCTGATCTTACTTTATCAATAGCTTCCTGCTTACCTATTATTTGTTTATTGGGCAAATGCATACGCTCTAATATCATTGCTGATGTTACGCCTTCTATCGGCAGCTCGCGCGCCGGATAAATATCAAGCAGCAGCAGTTCATCGCTCATATCCAAAACCTCGGCAAAGCCGTCCACAAAATCGCGGGTACGGGTAAATAAATGAGGTTGAAAAATTGTTGTGAGTTTTTTATCTGGATATAATTTTTTAACCGATGTAATTGCCGCCCTTAACTCTTCCGGGTGATGCGCATAATCATCAATATAAATATGGTTACTGTTTTTTACGATATACTCAAACCTCCGCTTTACTCCTCTGAATGATTCCAACGCGCTTTTTATAGCAGCAGCAGATACACCAACCAGCAAAGCAGCTTCGGTAGCGGCAACAGCGTTTTCAATATTATGCAAACCGGCAATACCCAGTTTTATATTGGTGATTGTTAGATCACCACGTTTAAAATCAAAATAGAAATTTCCGTTTTCAATACGGATGTTTTGAGCCATAGCATCCGCAGTTTCATTAATGCTATAAGTAAAACCACCGTCTAAAGGCAAACCTTTACGATGGATGAGCTTGCCCCCCTCTTTTATTTGCGATGCAAATAATTTGAAAGATTCTGTTAATTGCTCATGGTCGCCATAAATATCCAGATGGTCTGCATCCATTGATGTTACTATTGCAACATCAGGGTATAGTGTAAGGAACGAACGGTCATACTCATCAGCCTCTACCACCACAATATCATTATTGCCAAACAATACATTAGTTTGGTAATTAGATGCGATACCCCCTAAAAATGCCGAGCAATCTTTGCCAGAATCTTTAAGGATATGCGCCACCATGCACGATGTAGTGGTTTTGCCATGTGTACCGGCAACAGCAATTGTAAATTTACCTTTGCTGATCAAACCCAATACCTGCGAACGTTTCCACAGTACAAAATCTTTCTTTTGGAAGAAGTTTAATATCTCTGAATCCTTAGGGATAGCAGGTGTATAAATTATCAGTGTATTATCATCAAGGTCCCGAAAGCTCTTAGGGATACCCTCACTATTATCATCAAAAAATAGTTGTATCCCTTCGTTACGCAACTCATCGGTAAGGTCTGTTGGTGTTTTATCATAACCACAAACAATACAGCCCAAATGAGCAAAATAGCGTGCCAGGCCGCTCATGCCTATGCCGCCTATGCCAATCAAGTAAACCCGTTGTACGTTGCGTAATTCCATTTCTTTTTTAAAAAGCCCTACCTCCTTCACAGGGAGGCAGAGCTAAGATTTAATTGTTGTTAATTGTTATTTGTATAACCTCTTTCGCAATAACTTCATCAGCATTTGGCAAAGCCATTTTGCCAATGTTATTGCTTAATTTCTTTTGTAATTCTTTATCATTTAAAAGCGCTATAGCTTTATCAATCAATTTTTCTTCGGCATCCCTATCGGCCACAAAAATGGCTGCCTGGTCATGCACTAAGGCCAGCGCATTTTTGGTTTGATGATCCTCGGCCACGTTTGGCGATGGCACCAGGATAACCGGCTTTTTCACCACGCATAACTCGGCAATTGTACCCGCGCCTGCTCTTGAAATAATTACATCAGCGGCGGCATAAGCCAGATCCATGCGGTTTACAAACTCCATTATTTTAATGTTAGGGTGATAGTTTTCGCCCAATTGTTCCATAATGCTTTTGTAATAAAACTTGCCGGTTTGCCATATTACTTGCACATCGGCGGCTATTAATTTATCCAAATGGGCCAGTACGCTATTGTTTAACGTGCGCGCACCCAAACTGCCACCGGTAACCATAATAGTTTTTTTCTCTGTCGATAATTTATACAGCTCCAACGCGTGCATTTTTTTACCGGCGATATCAACAGATTCTCTGCGGATAGGATTACCTGTTTTAATGATCTTAGCACTCGGGAAAAACTGCTCCATCCCATCAAAGGCAACACATATCTTTTCGGCTTTTTTGCCCAACCATTTATTAGTTATACCCGCGTACGAATTTTGCTCCTGTATTAAATACGGTATCCCTTTTAATGATGCCGCGTACAATAACGGGCCCGAAGCATAACCACCAACACCAACCGCTGCATCGGGTTTAAAATTTTTAATTATTTGCAGCGCCTTGTTCACACTATTGAAAAGCTTTATCGGGAACAACAGGTTCTTCCAAATAGATTTACGCTGTATGCCCTGGATATTTAAACCAATGATTTTATAACCGGCAGCAGGCACTTTTTCCATCTCCATACGGCCAAGAGCGCCAACAAACAATATTTCTGTACTCGGGTCAAGCTTTTTCAACGCATTGGCAATAGCAATAGCCGGGAAGATATGCCCCCCTGTACCGCCGCCGCTAATGATTATTCTTTTACCCTGAGATTTCACCGATTTATTATTTTGATTACACTGATCATTTATTTGATTGCACCGATTATTATTAATTGATTACACTGATTTATCTTTCTTAATTATCCTCTATTGTTCCCCCTTCAGGGGGTTAGGGGGTCTATGCTAGTTCCATATTTCCCACTTCTTTTATTTCGCCTACTACTACTTTTTTCGGGTTTTCAATGTCCCTGCTAACTGATAGGATAATACCAAACGCCACACTTGTAAACAACATGGACGTACCCCCCATACTCACAAATGGCAATGGCACACCCGTTACCGGTCCCAGCCCCACAGCTACCGCCATATTTGCAAATGCCTGTATGGTCAAACTAAAACTTAGTCCCGCAGCTAGCAATGCACCGAACGCTTTTGGTGCTTTGGTTACAATTTTTATGCAACGATACAACAGGAACAGGTAAATGCATATTAAGGCTATCCCGCCTACCATGCCATACTCTTCTACTATAATAGCATAGATCTCATCCGAGTACGCTTCGGGCAAATAATTCACCTCGTTGCTTTTGCCTGGGCCCTTGCCAAATATGCCACCAGTGGCAATAGCTATTTTAGCATGATCTGCCTGGAATGACTTATCAGGGTTAGCGGCCTCGGGATGTAAGAACGTATGGATACGCGAAGTGTAAGTATGCCTGCGCGGACCCAAAAAGATAACGCCGGTTAACAGAATCGCTCCAGCTAAACAGGTTATGGCTATTTGTTTAATACTGATACGGCCAATAATCAACAGTAAAACACTTACACCAAAAAGCATTAACGCGGTTGATAGGTTTGCTAACGCGATCAAAATAAACACAATACAAACCGCGCCCATAATAGGAATGAATGATTGCTTAACATCTTTAATATTTTCCTGCTTACGCGATAAGGAGCGAGCAAGGAACGTGATCAATGCCAGTTTTGCTAAATCAGATGTCTGGAAGCTTAAACCGGTGCCCGGTATGGCTATCCAACGACTGGCATCATTAACATGGCTACCAAACACCAACGTATATAGTAACAATGGAATGGTGATATACATCAACAGTTTTGATATACCCGAGTAATACCTGTAATCCAACTTATGCGAAATATACATCAGCACAATACCGCCTATTATCATGGCCAAATGCTTCATCAAAATAGACTCGGCACCGACACCACGTTTATAAGCCAGCGTACCAATAGCGCTATATACCGACAACAACGATATCAACGAAAGCAATATGACGATAAGCCATATCCAACGATCTCCTTTTATGTTGTGTAATATTTGATTCATTACCTTGCTTGCCTTTTAGTTATGTGCAGATATGCGAATGTGCAGATGTGCAAATAATTTTTAATGTGTTGATGATATTATTTTACCCAGTACTTTTATTATTGATTGTATATCGTTGTACATTTCTTCTTCATACGGATAGTTCTCCGCATGTTTACATAATGACAACCAATATTCTGTTTCTTCTGCTTCTTTATAAGCTATTTTACATTTATGTCTAAAATCTACTTTACTCTCTGCTCCTTGAGCTTCTCTTACATTTGCACCTATTGATGTACCGCTTCTGAATAATTGATTAGCTATATTGAATTTTCTCTTTGATTCCAACTCCTCTGTAAATCGTATAACTTTTAACGAAAACTCAAAAGTCAAATCAACTATCAAATTCGGCTTATTGCTCATCTATATTATACTATCTATTCATCTTATAATTAAAAAAATCAATCATCTGCACATCCACACATTTGCATATCTGCACATCTACAACTCTTTTACAGCCGCCTTAAACTGATTACCTCTATCCTCATAATTTTTAAACAGATCAAAACTTGCACAAGCAGGTGATAGCAATACCGTATCGCCTTTTGTTGCCAAATGGTAAGCCGCTTGTGCTGCATCTGTTGCAGATGAAGTATTAACTATAATATCTACCACATCCTCAAAAGCTTCATGGATGCGTTGGTTGTCTTTACCTAAGCAAACTATGGCCTTTACCTTTTCTTTAACCAAATCTTTCAACATACTGTAATCATTTCCCTTGTCCACACCACCTAATATCAGTACTACATCACTAGTCATGCTCTCCAACGCGTACCATGTTGAGTTAACGTTGGTAGCTTTTGAATCATTTATGAAACTAATGCCTGATATTTTACCAACCGACTCCAGCCTATGCTCAATATTTCTGAATGTGGCCAGGCTCTCGCGCAGAGTATCATTGCGTAATTCCAACACTTTTGCTACAATGCCAGATGCCATTGAGTTGTAGATGTTGTGCTTGCCTTGCAGGGCCAGTTCTGTAATTGACATTTCAAAATGTTCTTGAGGTGTGTTGATGACAATATTGTCGTTTTCGAGATCTGCTCCCATTGCAATCTTTTTTTCTATCGAGAACGGAAACTGCTTTGCTTTAAAGCTTTTGCCTTCCATTCCCTTTATTGTTTCCGCGTCATCTGCACAGTAAATGAATACATCATCCGCTGTTTGATTTTGCGTTACACGGAACTTTGATGCCGCATAATTTTCCATTTTATAATCGTACCTGTCCAAATGGTCGGGTGTGATATTTAACAGCACCGCTATATCTGTTTTAAACTGGTACATATCATCCAACATAAAACTGCTTAGTTCTAACACATAGCAATCATGCTTTTCGGTAGCTACCTGGTAGGCAAAGCTTTTGCCTATGTTACCTGCCAGGCCAACATTTAATCCCGCGTTTTTCAGGATAAAATGGGTAAGGCTGGTGGTGGTAGTTTTACCGTTCGAACCGGTAATACCTATTATTTTGGCATCGGTATATCTTCCTGCAAACTCAATCTCTGATATAACCGGCACACCTTTTTCTTTTAATTTTTTGATGATCGGCGCCTTATCCGGTATACCGGGACTTTTAATTACCTCAACCGCGTTTAATATTTCGGCTTCTGTATGTTGGTTCTCTTCAAAGCGGATATTCCAGCTCTTTAACTGCTCTTTATAATGATCGGCTATGGCACCAAAGTCTGATACAAAAACATCATACCCTTGCTGCTGGGCAAGGTATGCCGCACCCACACCGCTTTCGCCTGCACCAAGGATTGCTATATTTTTGTTTTTGTTCATTCCTTTTAGTCCATAGACCATGGTCGATAGTCCATAGCCATTCTTTTTTATTTTTCTTCACCATGGACTATTGTCTATAGACCATGGACTATCTTTTTTACCATGGACCATCGACTATGGACCATGGACTCAACTTATCTCAACTTCAATGTTATAATGGTTAAAATGGCCAGCATAATACCTATGATCCAGAAGCGCGTTACAATTTTTGCTTCATGGAACCCTTTCTTTTGATAGTGATGGTGTAATGGTGCCATTAAAAACACCCTGCGGCCCTCGCCGTATTTTCGTTTGGTGAGTTTGAACCACCCCACCTGCATTATTACCGACAAGCTCTCTAATAGGAATATGCCGCATAACAATGGTATCATTAATTCTTTACGTATCAGGATAGCGAATACAGCTATAATACCACCGATAGCCAAGCTGCCGGTATCGCCCATAAATACCTGGGCCGGGTATGAGTTATACCATAAAAAGCCTACACATGCTCCAACAAAGGCACCGGCAAAAATTACCAACTCGCCCGAGTTAGGGATGTACATAATATTCAGGTAATCGGATATAATATAGTTACCTGATACGTAAGCCAGTATAGCCAGCGTAACACCAATAATTGCCGATGTACCTGTAGCCAGGCCATCAATACCATCCGTAATATTTGCACCGTTTGATACAGCCGTAATAATTACAATAACAAACACCAGGAATATTAACAGTGTATAATTTTCATATCCCGGGCCTAAAAATTTAAGCACCTTACCGTAGTCAAATTCATTGTTTTTATAGAACGGCATTGTTGTTTTATGAGAGACTATATCCTGCGTTAAAACATGCTTGTTGCCTTTCATGTGGAAATCTATCTTGGCATCGTACTTAACCGGCAGCATAACTTCCTGCCGTATTACAATACTTTTATTATTATACATAATAAAGCCAATGATCAACGCTAAACCTACCTGGCCAACAATTTTAAACCGGCCCGCTAAACCTTCTTTGTTCTTTTTAAATACTTTAATATAATCGTCAAGGAAACCTATAGCACCTAACCATATGGTAGTTATCATCATCATGATGATGTAGATATTATCCAGCTTTGCAAACAACAGGGTTGGTATTAATATACCCAGTATAATAATGATACCACCCATTGTTGGCGTACCCGCTTTTTGCATCTGGCCTTCTAAACCCAAATTCCTTACCGTTTCGCCAACTTGTTTGTAGCGTAAATAATCAATCAATCTGCGACCGTAAACGGTGGTCACAATTAATGAAGTAATTACCGCCATAGCCATCCTGAACGTGATGTACTGAAACACCCCCGTCCCCGGGATACTGTAGTTTTTGTATAAGTATGTAAATAAGTAATACAACATAATATCTTCATTTAGCCCCCTCTAAATCTCCCCCGGTAGGGGAGACTTTTTAAAAGCATCCTTAAAAAGCCCTCCCTACCGGGGAGGGTTTGGGTGGGGCTTATCCCATCTGCTTAAATTGGTTCAGTAACTCTTCTTTATCATCAAAGTGATTTTTCACACCTTTTATTTCCTGGTATTTTTCGTGGCCTTTGCCTGCTAACAGTATAATATCTCCCGGTTGTGCCAGCATGCAGGCGGTTTTAATAGCCTCGTGCCTGTCGGTAATACTTACGGTTGATCTTTGCGCGGTTGGTGTAACGCCCGCTTCCATATCTTTAATGATCTGTGCGGGGTCCTCAGAGCGTGGATTGTCTGATGTCAATATCACCTTGTCACTCCACTCGCAGGCCACTTTAGCCATTATCGGGCGCTTGGTTTTATCCCTGTCGCCGCCGCAGCCTATTACGGTTATTACCTTTTCATTTCCCTTACGGATGTTGTGGATAGTGCTTAACACATTCTGCACCGCATCCGGCGTGTGGGCATAATCAACAATGCCTATAATTTTATTGGGTGCTACCACATAATCAAACCTGCCTTCGGCACCCGATAGTTTACTTAGGCTGGTTAGCACTTTAGCACGGTCCTGATCCAGCAACATCGCGGTAGCATAAACCGCCAATAAGTTGTAAGTGTTAAACGTACCCACCATCTTAAACCAAACCTCCTCGTTATCAATCAGCAGCAATAAACCACCGAATTGATTCTCCAGGATCTTGGCTTTATAATCGGCCATGCTTTTAAGGGCATAGGTTTTTTTATGTGCTTTAGTGTTTTGCAGCATTACACTGCCGTTTTTATCATCATTATTGGTTAAGGCAAACGCGTTTTTAGATAGTCCATCGAAAAATGCCTTCTTAGCCTTTAAATAATTATCGAAGGTTTTATGATAGTCTAAATGATCGTGTGTTAAGTTAGAGAATATACCCCCGGCAAAATTCAACCCCTCTATACGATGCTGAGCAATAGCATGCGAGCTTACTTCCATAAAGCAATAATCGCAGCCCAAGGTTACCATCTCGTCCAGTAAGTGGTTAAGCTCTACTTGGTCCGGTGTAGTATGGGTTGATGGGATAATTTTTCCATTGATCTGATTTTCGACAGTTGATAACAACCCGCATTTATAACCCAGATCACGAAACAATTGATATAATAATGTAGCAATAGTGGTTTTACCATTCGTACCGGTTACGCCTACCAGTTTTAATTTGTTCGACGGATTATCATAAAAATTAGCCGATACGATACCTAATGCAACTGCAGAGTTAGCAACCATTAAAAAGTCAACCTCACCGGCGGTATGGCCCGGCAGTTCTTCGCATATTACAGCAACCGCGCCGTCTTTTATGGCTTTCTCAATATAATCATGACCATCAACCTGCGTACCTTTTACCGCCACGAACAATGAACCGGGCACAACCTTGCGCGAATCAAACACTACCGCGCTGATCTCTACATCTGCCGCGCCTTGCAGCTCGGTAAACGGTAGTCCGGTTAATATGTCGCTCAGATATCTCATTGCAACTCTATAGTTATTTTTGATCCTTTAGGTATCATGCTTCCACCGGTAACCGACTGCGCCGTTACTGCGCCACTGCCTTTTACACTTACTTTATAACCCGCATTACCTAAAAGGTATAATGCATCGCTCAAACCCATGCCCGTTACTGTTGGTACAGTGCCGGGTTTATATTTATTTTCTTCAAAAGGGATACCGTTGCTGGTATCAATACCGGTATTTGGGGCAGCATACAAAGGTTTAAGGCCAAGTTTGGTGTACACTTTTTTTAATGCAGCTAAATTACCTTGTTTAACATTAGGCATAGTTGTGTTACCCACTAAATGCACGGGGGCGCTGTGGTTAATATCCAGGTCACTGGCATAAACTCTATCAGCTATTTTGCGGAACACCGGACCAGCTACCCATGCCGCCAAATGTGAACCGACTCTTGGATTGCTGATGACAACTATCATGGAATACTTGGGATGATCGGCAGGGAAATAGCCGCAGAATGATGCCTGGTGAGCATTTTTTTCGCCGTAACCTGATGAACCGTTAGCTATTTGCGCCGTACCTGTTTTACCTGCTACGCTGTATAATTTATTTTTGATGACCAGTTTGCCGGTACCCTCTAATACCACCCCTTCTAACAAGCCTTTAACTTTAGCCAATGCTTCGTCAGAGCATACTTTAGGGTTAATAACCCTTGCCTGGAAATGCTCTACCGTATTACCCATACTGCGTATCTCGCGCACAAAGATCGGCGATATCATTTTACCATCATTAGCTACCGAGTTATAAAAAGTGAGCATCTGTAATGGCGACAATTTTAGCTCATAACCGTAAGCCATTTGCGCCACACTTTGCAGTTTGTTCCAGCTTTTGGACGAGGGATTTTTTATTAATGGTTGTCCTTCGCCCGGTATTTGCAAGCCGCTTCTTTCATTCAGGTGATAGCGATACAAAGCATCGGTAAATTCGCGTGGATTGTCTTTATAATGCGAGTAAACAAATTTTACAGCACCCACGTTTGATGATTCTTCAAAAGCACGTTTTGCACTTATTACACCGCCACCATCTTCTGCATCTTTTATATGTAAAAACACTTTGCCATTGCGTGGATTTACCATATTATATATACCATGTTCAATATCAACCTTGCTGCTGGTATCTATTTTATGCTGATCCAGTAAAGTCATATAGGTGGCCAATTTAAAAGTCGAGCCCGGCTCAGCCTCGGCACCAATGGCGTAGTTAAATTTCTCCTGGTAATCGCCGTCTTTTGTGCGGGTAAAGTTGGCAATGGCGCGTATCTCGCCGGTGGCAACTTCCATCAGTACTACGGTACCAAAATCAGCCTGGGTGCTATCTAATTGTTTCTTTAAGGCTTTTTGCGCAACGTCCTGAAAGTTTACGTTGATGGTAGATATAATATCCGCGCCATCTTTTGCGGTCACTTCGTCCTCGTCATCATTAACCGGCACATATACACCACCCGCAATGCGCTGCATCAGGCGCTTGCCGTTTTCGCCGTTAATATAGCCGGCATAAGCACCTTCTAAACCAACCGCGTTTTTTACGTTCTCGTTTTTATATCCTATAGTACGCGCCGCTAATGACCGGAAAGGCAGAATACGTTTGTTTTGCGCCAATACAATCAGCCCCCCTTTATATTTACCCAATTTGAATATGGGGAATTTGCGTATCGCTTTTAACTCCTGGAAAGTTACTTTGCGTCTGATCAACTGGTAGCGCGAACTATCTTTACGCGCATCGCGCAGCATCCTTGAATAGTCTCTTTCTGATCTTTCCGGATATAATGCTGATAGCTTTGATGCCAACGAATCAACTTTGCTGTAAAATATCTTATCCTCTGCAATACCGCCGGCAAACATATCCATGTGCAACTCATACTCGGGCACCGATGTTGCCAGCAAACTGCCGTCAACCGAATAAATGTTTCCACGCGTAGCTTCTACATTTTCATACTTGGTTGATAGTTTGGATGCCATCGCCTTCCATTTTTTACCCTGTACAAATTGCAGGCGGTACATTTGCACCACTACCGCTACCGCAAACAGCAATATCAGGCCAAAGGCCAAATACACACGAAGCAATATGTTGGTTCTGATACTCATTGCGTAGCATCCTCCTTGATAGTAATTTTTTGCGCCGGCTGTAAAGATTCACGTATGCCTAAAGTATCAGCGCGTTTAGACACTTCTGACAAGGTGCTTTTATAGGCCAGATCAGCTTTGGTTACTTTGTATTCCCAGCTTAGCTCACGTACATCTTGGGTTATTTTATCTATGTCACGAATATTTTTTTCGGCCAGGTGACGGTTGCCTATATAGATCATCCCTAACAGCGCAATAAACAATACAAAAGGCAAGGCGCGGGTAGCTTCATCCGAAGCAATAAAACCATTGGATAAAAATTTAGTCAAAAAGTTTTCCGGAACTTCCTTTACAGTCTTTTCCTCAACGATCAATTCGCTTTCTAATTCTTCTTCCGGAATTTCTGTGCGTAAACGATTGTTCATACTACTTTTTTACCGCTATTCTTAATTTTGCACTGCGTGCCCTGTTATTACTAAATATTTCTTCTTCTGATGCTGTTATAGCGCCACGGCTTACCGCGTCAAATGGTTTTTGGTCATTACCAAAAAAATCCTTCTCTACCTCGCCGCTAAATTTGCCTTTGGCGATGAAATTCTTCACCAACCTATCTTCTAGCGAATGATAAGACATTACCACCAACCGACCCCCTACCGCTAAAACATCAGCCGTTTGTATTAAAAAATCTTTCAGCGCTTCCAGCTCCTGGTTAACTTCTATCCTTAACGCCTGGAAAACCTGCGCCAGGTATTT
>DHIR01000290.1:0-240 GCA_002403905.1 Mucilaginibacter sp. UBA4741 | reverse complement strand
CTGCGCCAGGTATTTATTTTCTTTCCCTTTGGGGATGCGTGCCGAGATCACATTCTTCAAATCGGCAACTGTTATAATTGGCGCATTTAACCGGGCAGTTACAATTGTATTTGCCAACGATTTTGCGTTTTGTATCTCACCATATATGCCGAAGATGCGATGCAGTTCGGCCTCGGTATAATTGTTTACTACTTCTTTAGCGCTCAGGTCAGATGCTTGGTTCATGCGCATATCCAGTTC
>DHIR01000140.1 GCA_002403905.1 Mucilaginibacter sp. UBA4741 | reverse complement strand
AGGGTTTTGTGTTTTAATGTAGCCAAATGCCGGACACTAAATTTAGAAAAATTCATTAATAACGCTTATTATAAAAATGTAAGCTTCATTAGGTTAATTACCCTTTCTCGAATCTCCCCGTCTTTTTATCCAGACTTATCTTATATAATATTAATTCCACGTCTTCACCTACATTACTGGTATCATTGGTAAAGCCATGCGAAGGTTGTGCAGTATCGCCTTTCATTAATGGTATTACCCTATTAAGTATCTTTTGCATAACGAGTGTTTTTTCCTGCATATCAAATATCTCTTCAAACTTCCCCCATGTGATTACGCTTTCCCAGTTTAACAAATCATCAATAGCATCCACCTGGAAACAGACATCCGGGTTTTTACGCATTATGTCAATTTTCATCCCTTTTTTAGAATGGGCGTATATGGTGTCACTCTCATAAACATAGTTTATCGGAACTATATATGTAATACCATCTGCGTGGCAGCCAATGCGGCCTATGGGAAGACTCATTAACAGGTCTTCAATTTGTAATACATCTAGTTCTCCTAACATGATGCCAAACCTCATCATTATTCACGTTCCTGGTAATGATGGTAAACGCTTCTAATAGTGATAGTTATCATTCTTTAAGAGTTCAAGCATTGGTAATTTTATATATCATGAAAAAACTATTGATCGCCACTGATTTTTCAGCCAATGCAAAGCACGCTGCTGAATATGGTTACTTACTTGCCAAACAACTAAAAGCAGTGGTTTTTCTTTGTAATACAATTACTATACCTACAGAATCGACTATGGCAGGTATGGCTGTTTGGCCGCAGGGAGAGAGTGATGCATTACTGGATGATTCTACCGAAGAATTAAAGCGTTTAAAAGCGCATTTGGAACATACGGATCGTAGCACAAGCTTTAGGCCGCCGGTAGATTATTTAAACGAAACGGGAACCGTAAAGCAAACGGTAAATGAAGCAGTTGCTAAGCAAAAAGTTGATATGATAGTAGCCGGATCACACGAGCAGGACAAGCTGAGTACCTTTTTATTGGGAAATCATGCACATGAACTGATAGAATTCGCTATAAAGCCATTATTGATCATTCCTAATATCACGAAGTTTATCCCCGTTAAAAAAATAGCTTTTGCAACAGATCTGGAGCATCCTGAAAATGATCTGGAACAGCTTTATGAATTAATAACTTTTGCGCGACTATTAGATGCAGAAATTTTGTTAACGCATATTTACAAAAACGATGATCACTCATTGAACTTTGAAAAGGGTATTGAAAAGTTCCTGGTAGAAGTTTCAAATAAAGCCAATTACCCCAAAATTTATTATCGCATCATTAAACATAACAAAGTAGAGTTGGGCCTGGACTGGCTTTGCGAACACGGGAAAATTGATATGCTGGCTATGGTGCATAGGCCGCATGATTTTTTAGATAATATTTTAAAAGGCAGCCATACTAAAAAGATGGCAGATCATATAACTTTACCCTTATTGGTCTTTACGGGGGAATAATAACAGATTAATTATGGCTGTTATTATAAAGTATGTTAAGGCATTTAGGTACCCAACGCACTTATGCGCATAACGGAAAATTAGCCTCGCTGCTTTGTATAACAGCGGGATTTGTTAAGAATAAAGCCTTCAAATTAATTGGAGGCTTTATTATGAGCATTGAAGCCGCTGGCGCAAATACATGCTTTACCAACACTCTTATCAATTTCCCATTGATCTATGTTTTTAATAGTTTGATTAGCGATGTCCTGCATTTGCATATATTCGGGAACATTAGCTAGTTTAATACCATGCTGGGCAGCAGCATGTTGGCCTATATGATTAAACCCTGTAGAGCGGGTGGTAATATACTTAATACCCAGTTGTGCTAATTTATCAATTACCGGGGCCGAAACATCCTCGCTTGTAAATACAATTACGGCTTGCTTACCCGCGGCATAAACCGCCGTTTCTAAACTCAGCGAATTAAAGATTAACGTAATATCATGTTTTTTCTGATTGGCTTTCGCCAAGAATTCCTTTTCAAAAGGTTTTACACTATAAGCTACTACTTTCATGCTACAATAGTAGCGCTATAGGCATCTATACACCATGAGCATGGTCAAACAGAAAAATGATGTTTATCAGTTTTTCATTTTGGTCAACCGGGCAAGGTCCAGGATTGTAATGATGCTGCCTTTCTTTTCAATTAAGCCTTCTTCCTTAAAATCAGACAAGGTACGGCTCACCGTTTCGGTAGCCATTGCGGCCATGGCTGCGAGGTCCTCGCGCGATATTTTAATGCTGTCATCGGCGCTATTTGGTTGGCGGTATAATCGCAACAGTGCGTCAGCCATTTTTTTACGTACCGAGTGATAAGCCATTTGTAAAAGTTGCTCTTCCTTTTCGCGGATATCATTGGCTAATAACTTAATAAACTCCCTGCCAACTTCCGGATACAGATTCAGTAACTGCTCCAATTGCTCTTTAGGGATAAGGCATAGCATACAATCTTCTAAAGCCGTAGCTGTATCAGCGTATTCTTCGTTTGATAACATGGCGTTAATGCCCAAATAATCATCAGCACCATACATACCGGTCATTAGTTCGCGGCCATCTTCTGCCAGTTTTATGGTTTTAACTTTTCCGCTAAGTACCAGGTACAAGCCGTTGCCTTTATCGCCTTCGTAATAAATAACCTGGCTCTTTTTAAATGGCCGCGCTTTACGTTCGGCTATAATTTTATGCAAGGCGGCAAGACCGTCTCTTTTGGGTACTAAACTATCTAAACGGTCAAGCGATTTACTATAAAAAGCCTGCTGTCCTTCTTTCTTTTTAAGGCGACTTTCAATAGCGTTTAAAAGTTCCATGTCATCAAAGGGTTTGGTCAGGTAATCATCGGCACCCATTTCCATCCCTTTGCGCCTATCAAAGTGTTCGGCTTTCGCGGTTAAAAATATAAATGGGATAGCAATAGTGTAGTCGGTAAATAAGAATACA
>DHIR01000138.1 GCA_002403905.1 Mucilaginibacter sp. UBA4741 | reverse complement strand
TTGGATGTTTTCATACTAAATGCGCTTGTAATTATTCAAGAGGAGGGGGGCTAAGAAATCAATTAAATAACGACCCTACTGATGTTCATCTCGGATAGTATGCGCCTAAATATAAAAAGAAGCTGCTTGCGGCAGCCTCTTTTCAATAATAAGCTTTATTTTTATTGTGGCTGTGTAACAGTATTCATTTGTAAAGTTACAGCAGTTTGTGCTAATAATCTTCCGTTTATTGATCCGCCTGTTTGCAAATTAATACCTGTTTGCCCTAAAATATTTCCTTCAAAATGACTAGTGGTACCAAAGGTAACGGCACCAGCAACTTGCCAGTAGATATTCTTTGCTTGTGCACCACCGCTCAGGGTAACTCTAACTGCAGAACTCATTTTAAGAGTCCCAGCAACCTGGAATATCCATACATCGTCCGGGCCGCCTGCAATTGCAATATCTGTTGGGATGTTAACTGGACTTGTCCATTTATAAAGCCCTGGTGTAAGCGTTAATCCACCAATAGTTCCGGCTCCCAAATTTAAGAAGTCGGGGTTAATGCGTCCGGCGGCGTCTGTATATGCAGTTTGCATATCACTTACAGCAGAGGTTAACATGGTTGCGCTTGTGGTTTTACATGCAGGGCCGGCAGCGTCAACTGAAAATACATTGCCTGTTATCGGTGTAAACTGATTCCAGTATTACTACTCAAAAACGACAAGTAAAACCAGGACGAGACGCGAGGGAGCTACTTTTAAATGACGGCTTAGATCAATCAGAGTATAAAATGATTAAAAAAGAAGCCGAAGAAAAGATTGTAAGGCTTGAGGCTAAATTAAATGACTTTGCTGCTAATAGTAGTGCATCAGTTAATATTGAAGGGCTCGTTTACAAAGCAGTAGAAAACCTCCAAAAACTTGACCTATTGTACTTAAATGCAGATATTGAAGGTCAAAGGTTTATAATTGGTTCGATGTTCCCTGAAAAATGGACTTATTCTAAAACGGGACATCGAACCGGAATAGTCAACCAAGCAGCGCTACTTATTTATCAGATTAACAGTAGTTTAGAGCATAAAAAAACCCGGATCAGAACGACTAATCGTACTGTATCCGGGTTTGTACTCAGAGCGGGAATCGAACCCGCACTCCTTTAACGGGAACAGGATTTTAAGTCCTGCGTGTCTACCAGTTCCACCATCTGAGCAGGTGTATAAACCTTTTAACAATAAATCCCTTCTTATGAAAGGGATTTGAGCGAAAGACGAGATTCGAACTCGCGACCCCGACCTTGGCAAGGTCGTGCTCTACCAACTGAGCTACTTTCGCGTTGGTATGATCCTTTTGCTATTGCATAGTTGCTTTCGCGTTGGGAGTGCAAATATAGATAGAAATGCATATTCTACAAGTAAAACCTTTATTTTTTTTGAGAAACTATAAACCTTTGTCTTTCAAAACATCTGCCACCAGGTCGGTTTCAAAGCCACGGCCACGAGCATATTGCTGTAGTTTGTACCGGCGTTTGTAGGGGTCTTTTTCGTTGATCAAAGTGCTTTTCTTTTGTATCACCTTTTCCAGGGTTTGCAAATAGGTATCAGGGTTAAGGCTCTCCAATGCTTTTTTTATCAATACGTCAGGCACCTTTTTTAATTTTAAACCCTGCTTTATTTTTAGTCGTCCCCATCCTTTCTGGTTAAACTTGCCCCTGGCATAAGCTTTTGCAAAGCGCTCCTCGTTCAAAAAACCACCTGTAATTAACTGCGAAATAATATCCTCAACAACCTGTGGCCGCAATCCCCATTCAAATAGTTTATCCCTCACTTCCTGCTGCGAGCGTTCCTGGTAGGCACAATAATGTTCGGCTTTGGTTAAGGCGGTCTTCTCGTCGGTTATTTTTTGTTTTTTTGGGATATCCATTAAAACCAAAGTTGTTAAAAATTCTTCTATTGATAGAAATATAAGCAAATTAGTGCCATTATGCTAAGCAACCAATATTCAATAAAAGAAGTTAAGCAAATTATAGATGCCGAAGGTGATATCATAACAGAAGTTATCATCAGCGTACTACTTACAGATAGCCGCCGTATCAACACTGCTGTGGAAGGTTTGTTTTTTGCCCTTAGTGGCAGACGCAACGGGCATGAGTTTATTGCGGAGGCCTATGCCGCGGGTGTACGCAACTTTGTGGTTAAAGAAGGGCCCGAAATTAAACTGCCTGATGCTAACTTTTTAATTGTAATAGATGTACTTGCCGCCTTACAAACGCTGGCCAAACACCATCGTGAGCGCTTTAATTTGGAAGTTATAGGTATAACCGGCAGTAATGGTAAAACCATTGTCAAGGAATGGCTATACCAGTTGATGACCGCTGATAAAAGCATTGTGCGTAATTCAAAAAGCTATAATTCACAAATTGGTGTGCCGCTTTCTGTTTGGCAGATTAATGAGAGAAACGACCTTGGTATATTTGAGGCTGGTATATCCTTGCCGGGCGAAATGGATAGGCTGGAAGCTATTATAAAACCAACAATAGGTGTATTAACCCATTTAGGCCCCGCGCATGACGAGGGGTTTGAAAATGACCAAGAAAAAATATCAGAAAAGCTAAAACTGGTTAAAAACTGCCGGCTACTAATTCATAACTACGATCAGTTAGTTGATTATAAAGAGAATATATCGGCCTTAAACTGTTTTATCTGGAGCCGTACTTTTGACCAGGCAGATTTATATGTTTTTAGCGAGACGATCATAAAAAAAAATTACTACCTGCGTGCCAAATTTAAAGGCGAGGAGATAGAATGTTTGATCCCTTTTCTTGATCAGGCATCTATAGAAAACGCGATAGTTTGCTGGGCTACGATGTTGGCCTTAGATTATTCGCCCGATGAAACCGATAAACGTTTAGAGCATCTAAACCCGGTTAGCATGCGTTTAGAACTTAAAACAGGTATTAATGATTGCTCTGTTATTGACGACTCCTACAACTCGGATATTCAATCTCTGGAGATCGCCCTTAATTTTTTAAACCAACAAAATCAGCAGCAAAAAAAAACGTTGGTGCTATCAGATATATTTCAGTCGGGTTTACAGGAAGATGTGCTGTATAAGCAAGTCGCCGAATTGATTAAATCAAAAAAAGTAGACAAGTTTATAGGGGTAGGCGAAGCATTGGCAAATCATCAGCAATATTTTGAAGCGCCTGAAAAGTTTTTCTATACAGATACAACGGAGTTGCTTAACCATTTACTAAACCTGAATTTTAAAAGCGAAACTATCCTCATAAAAGGTTCGCGTAGTTTTGAATTTGAGCGGGTTAGCAGAGCCCTGGTGCAAAAAACGCACGAAACGGTGATGGAGATCAACCTAAACGCGATGTTGAATAACCTGAACTATTATAAATCAAAACTTAGGCCCGGTGTAAAGCTAATGGCGATGGTAAAGGCCTTTAGTTACGGCAGTGGCACGTTTGAGTTAGCTAATATGCTACAGTATAATAAGGTTGATTATTTAGCGGTAGCTTATACGGACGAAGGTGTTTCTTTACGGCAAGCAGGTATAAATATGCCGATAATGGTGTTGAATGCCGAACAATCTGCATTTGATAAGCTGATTGAATTTAAGTTGGAACCGGTACTTTATAGCTTTGGGTTGTTTGATGACTTTATTAAATATATGCAGCAAAACGATATTTTAAATTACCCGGTACATTTAAAAATAGATACCGGCATGCATCGTTTAGGATTTGAGCTTTTTGATATTGATATGCTTTGCGATTTGTTGGATGACGACAAGTATGTGCGCGTTTTATCAATGTTCTCGCATTTGGTGGCAAGCGAGGCCCCAGAGCATGATGACTTTACTACTATACAGATAGACAGGTTTGTAAAGGCGACTGAAAAGATAGAGCAATGTTTGGGATATAACATTATTAAGCACTTATCAAATACATCGGGCATTACCCGCTGGCCGTCTGCACAATTTGATATGGTAAGGTTGGGCATCGGTTTATATGGAATAGACGCCGCGATACCTGCAACAGATAGTGCCTTACAACCCATTACCAGTTTAAAAACGAGTATATCGCAGGTTAAAAAAATTGTAGCCGGCGATACAGTTGGCTATGGCAGAAATGGGGTTATGACCAAAGATGGACAGATAGCTACCGTGCGTATTGGCTATGCTGACGGATATTTACGTGCATTTGGCAACGGAGTGGGCAGTATGCTGGTTAAAGGCGTTGTAGTGCCTACAATTGGCAATATATCAATGGATATGTGCATGATAGATGTAACCGGGGTTGAAGTTAAAGAAGGGGATGAGGTGATTGTATTTAACGAACAGCATCGGATAGAAGAATTGGCAACCCAAATTGGCACAATACCTTATGAAATATTAACTAATATTTCTCAACGCGTAAAGCGGGTTTATTTTTACGAGTAAATTTTATTATCGATTTATTCGTAACAATAGAATTACTTCAGGATTGCACAACATATTTGTATACTAACGTTATGTATTATTAAAAATTAATCTGAATGAAAAATATAATTTTCATAAGCTGTAGTTTGTTTTTGTTTTTAATCTGCAGTAGTTTAATTGTTCCGGCAAGAAAGGCCTCCAATGTATATGTTTCTGATTTTGAAAATGTATTAGGGACATCACTTGAGTTAAAGGTTTTTGCATCATCGCAACAACAAGCTGATGTTGCCGAAAAAGCAGCAATGGGCAAGATCGTCCAAATGAATAAAATATTAAGCGGTTATGATGCATCAAGCGAGTTTAGTAAATGGTTAAAAAGTGAAAAAAAGGCCATCAAAATATCTCCTGAACTATTTGAAGTACTTAGCCTTTTTGATAAATGGCGTGTACAAAGTAGCGGCGCGCTGGACGCATCGGCAGAGGTGGTGGGTAAATTATGGAAAGATGCTGCCAAACAAAACCGCAATCCAACCGAACAGGAAATTGCTGATGCGGTAGCCATTGTTAAAAAGACGCACTGGGTATTAAATAAAGCCAATTCAACAGCATTGCGTTTAGATGATGCGCCATTGATGCTTAATTCATTTGCAAAAAGTTATGTTATTAACAAAGCCTGTGATGCTGCGCTAGCCCAGGCAGGCATAGCTGCCGTAGTAATGAATATAGGTGGAGATATAGTTGTAAGGGGTGCACATACCGAACAAATACAGGTTAGCGATCCTAAAGCTGACGCCGAGAACGATGCGCCTATATCTAAGCTAATAATCAACAATAAGGCTGTAGCTACCAGTGGCAACTATCGTCGTGGCGAATTGGTAAATGGCCAATGGCGCTCGCACATTGTTGATCCGCGTAGCGGGATGCCGGCTGATAAGGTTATAAGTGCAACGGTTGTGGCAGATAATGCAACCGATGCCGGTGCCTTGGCTACCGCATTTAATGTGCTTACACCTGATGAAAGTAAAGCGCTGGCAACAACAGTTCCGCATGCGGAGTTTATGCTGATAACCAGCGATGGTAAAAGAGTAGAAAGCGAAGGTTGGAAGGCTTTGGAAATGCTTGCGGTGATGCAACCTGAAAAGGTTAAAACACCTGTAGCTGATAATTTATGGGACCCAAACTACGAGTTAGTTATAAAATTGGAATTGCGTGAGATAGAAGAGTTTAGAGTACATAGCCCTTATGTAGCCGTGTGGGTTATTGATAAGGATAAAAAACCTGTACGTAACATTGCGTTATGGTATCGTAAACCTAAGTACTTGCATGATATGGATACCTGGTATGATACCTACTATTCGAGGTTGGCAAACGGTGATCCCAACATCAGCTCGACAACCAGCGCCACCAGGCCCGCGGGAAAATATACTTTGAAATGGGATGGTAAAAATGATAAAGGCGAATTGGTAAAATTAGGTAATTATACCCTAATGATTGAAGTTGCCCGCGAACATGGCACGCACCAACTAATGAGCCAGGATATTAACTTTAGCAAACCGGTTAAACCGATGACCCTGCGTGGTAATCCAGAGGTGACTGCTGTAGGGCTAGACTTTGTAAAAAAAAGTAATTAAGATGGTGACAAAAAACTCGTCGTTCCCTAATAAAGTTAATAAACAGCCTAAACAGTTATGGAAGAAACGAACGGCTTCGGTTTCGCGCTGGTTACACATATACTTATCAATGGTGAGTTTTGTAATAGTGCTGTTTTTTGCGGTTACAGGGTTCACACTCAATCATGCTGAATGGTTAGGAGGGAAGGAAAGTAAAAATAAAATAACCGGGCAACTGCCCTTAAAATGGGTGAAAGTAAAAGACACCGCAGCTATAGCAAAATTAGAGATCGTACAATTATTAAAAAGCAAACACAATATTAAAGGCGAGATAAGCGATTTTATAATTGACGACGATCAGTGTTCGTTGTCTTTTAAAGGCCCGGGCTATAGCGCTGATGCGTTTGTTGATCGTGGTACAGGAGATTATAAAATAACCGAAACCAGGCTAGGTTTAGTAGCTGTAATTAATGATCTGCATAAGGGGCGCGATACAGGGAAAAAATGGTCATATATTATTGATATAGCGGCTATATTTATGAGTTTGTTATCATTGACGGGTTTGATTATGATCTGTTTTATGAAAAAGAAACGGGTAAATGGCTTTATAACTTTCGGCGTTGGTGCCTTAATATGTTACCTTATTTACTTTTTCCTGGTACCTTAATTTGAGTTAGTATAAAAATTTAGTTAAATTATATCGGTTGCCGCTTTACTGGCATATATTTGTACCC
>DHIR01000285.1:804-5667 GCA_002403905.1 Mucilaginibacter sp. UBA4741 | reverse complement strand
ACCCTGTACAGGTAACTCCATGTTGATTATAATAAATCCAATGGCAAACCTGCTTATAAACGATGCTGTCATTGCGGTTGTCTTGTCCGCGAATTTCATAAAGAACATAGGTATAATGGAAACAACTCCAAAAATTAGTCCGGCGATTATGCCTTTTGTGATAACATTCATGGCTTTTAGTTTTTAATGGTTTAACCGAAGTTATAATTATTTATTTCAAACTGATACACTACTAAAATTTTAGACGAAATCATCAAAAAACAAAAATATTGTATATTTAGCCATCTCATTATATACCCGGTTACCTTTAAAACAAACACAATGAAGAACTTTGCATTATCATTTATCCTTTCAGTGGCCCTATTAGCTGCCTACGCGCAACGGCCCGCTGCCGACCACGAAACCGCTAAAGGCGGCGAGTTAACCATTCAGCCAATTACACATGCCACATTGGTTTTAAGCTACCAGGGCAAAAATATATATGTTGACCCAACCGGCGGGGCAAATGTCTTTACGGGCATCGGCGCGCCTGATATGATATTGATAACTGATATTCACGGCGACCACCTGGATCCTAAAACCATTGATGCTATTAACACCGCGCACGCCTTATTGGTTGTGCCGCAGGCGGTAGCTGATAAGTTGCCGGCTACTACCGATAAATCAAAAATGGTAATATTGAAAAATGGCGATAAAACCGCGCAGTTGGGCTTTTCAATTGAAGCTATACCGATGTATAACCTGCCCGAATCGCCAACAGCCATGCATACCAAGGGCAGGGGCAATGGCTATGTGTTAACCATAGGCGGCAAAAATATTTATATATCGGGCGATACGGCCGATATACCCGAAATGCGCGCCCTCAAAAATGTTGATATTGCCTTTGTGTGCATGAACCTGCCCTTCACAATGAGTGTGGAGACTGCTGCGCAGAGCGTACTGGCATTTAAACCAAAAGTAGTTTACCCGTATCACTACCGCGGCTGGGATGTAAACAAATTTAAAAGCCTGGTTAATGCCAGCGACGCAAGTATTGATGTGCGTTTGCGCGAATGGTACCCGTCGGCTAAGTAGAAAAGCCAGGCTTTTCAATACTCATTTGTTGATGGCGATTGACGGCATAAGGGTGAAAAATCAACCGGTGACCCGTTGGATGGGTGCTGGTCGAGACGTGAGAGACATTGGAAAAATAGAAATAGGAAGCTGACAGTATTAATATGTAATGGTAACCAAGCCTAAATTGACCTTAGATAGAATCAATGATATATTGATAATGATAGAAGGAAACAGCTATTTAATGAGTGATGATGAGATATATAATTACATACGTCAGGTTACAATAGGAATACCATATCAAACATTGAATTTTAGTCATGGCTATTTATATCGAAGTAGACCTAATGAAGGCGAAAAGCTTTTTGATAATACTAAAGAGCTTTGGTTTCCTCCACTAAATTGTGTTAGGTGTAATAGATTTAATGATGACAAAACACAAGTTTTATATGTGGCAGAATTAAAGTCAACTGTTATTGAAGAGGTTAGACCGAAACCAGGAACAATTTTAACCTTAATTACTTATTCACCAACGGCACAATTAAATGTATTACCAGTTGGAATCCTTTCGGCTGTAACTAAAACACATTTGTTTGATTCAAAATATTGGCAAAATTATATTAGCAATAAACTGAAAATTTATAACAACAATTTTAATTATTTGCGCATAGATGAAATCGTTAATAATTATCTTAATAAGCATATAACAAAGGAAAATAAATCTGAAGATCCGAGAGAGTATAGACTTACAAATATTTATGGAAAACATTTCTTAACCGGACCTATAGATGGTTTACTTTATCCAAGTGTTTCGCGCAAACTATTTGATATTAATTTAGTGCTTAAAAAACAATCAGCTAAGAAATTAAAAATCGTCCAAGTTGATGTAATTAAAATGGATGATAAAATTCCAGGTAAATTCCTGGTGATTACTGGATCTAACGAGTTCAAAAAAAATGGAGATATTATTTATAATAACCACGTTGGTAATTTTAATGAAATGACAAAAATTTGATAGCTTTTGCGTTGCTCTTGTTGGTGATATCACCATAGCCGTTAACCTAAGGGTTTTTTTTTGAGAATGTTGTAAGAACGGGGCTTCGCCGCTGAGCAAAACCACTTAGATTTTCCCATATTTGTTTAGTTTTATTTTTAATGAAAAAGGCGGTTGTTTTCCAGACATTTTACCGCCTTTTTCTTATATAAATATAGCTATTTTTTTGAAAAAAGCAACACTTTTGTAGGGGAAAAGCTCCTTTTATTTTCGATCAGGGCAGATTTATTGCAGATCATGCTGCAACCTTGCAAAACAGTATCAATACTGTTTTAGACCCTTTAAAACTTTCCACCCTTGCCCGCAAAAGTGGTTTTCTAAGGCGCAAGTCGAAGCTTAAACCGGAAGAGTTTATTGATACGCTTCTGTTCAGCAGTTTTGATAACAGTCAACTCAGTCTGCAGGAGTGTTGTAATGACATGGCCCAGCAACATCAAAAATCGTTTAGCAAAGTGGCGCTGCACAAACGGTTCAACGAAAGAAGCCAGGATTTCCTCAAATTGGTTTTGGCTGAACAGATTGCCTCTAAACTGGATTTTAGACAAGAGAATTGCTGGCAGCCTTTTAACCGGGTGTTGATTTCCGATTCAAGTAAGTTCTCCCTGCCCGAACAATACAAGGATGATTACCCGGGCTATGGGAACTTCGTGCCGGCTATTATGAACATACAATATTCTTTTGATCTTAAGCACGGCGACTGGGAGAACCTGGAGCTCACCAAAGCCACTCAAAATGACCAAAGCCATTCAAAAAAGACCTTACATCACATCCACAAGGACGACTTACATATCCGGGACCTGGGTTATGTTACACATGAATATCTTTCAACGGTGGTTAGTAAGCAAGCCTTTTTTCTTAACCGGCTGCATCCGCAATGGAAACCAGTTCAACAAAGCACCGGAAAAGTGATAGAATGGAAAGCCCTTTACCTGAAAATGCAGCATAGCGGGGATAGCCATTTTGAAACAATGATTACCATCAAAACGGATAAAGCAGTCTTTGACTGCCGCCTGATCGCCGTTACTGTACCTGAGCAGGTATGGACAGAACGGATACGCAAGGCGCAGCTACGTGCTAAAAGCCAGGGTGTTTCTCTTTCAGATGAGTACAAGGCACGTTGCCGGTTCAGCATATTTATTACCAATGTAAAGGAAGAAATGCTCAAAGCGGCGGATATTATCCAACTATACCGTTTGAGATGGCAGATCGAACTGGTGTTCAAAACATGGAAGTCCTTGCTTTGTATTCACAAAGTTAAGGCTGTTAAAAAAGACAGGTTAGAGTGCCAGCTGCTTGCCCGCTTTATTTGGATATTAATGAATTGGAAAATATTCCGGTGTATCGATACCTTTATTCAAAACAACGCCCACGGATATGCCTGCTCTATCTGGAAGTTCTTTAAGCAAGCCAGGCACTATAGTTATACGATTAGAAGGGTGCTTAATCGCAAAATGAGTTTGAATGATTGGTTAGAAATATTTATTTACCCTATTGTAAAAAGTCTACTTATTGAACATAAAAAAGGGAAATACCCCGCTTTTGTGATCGTTAATCAAATCTTTAACCCCTTAGGTTAACGGCTATGGTGTCCTCACAGACGGCTTGGTGTATTAGTTATGGTACTATATTTTTGACAGATCAACCAAGTTTCTCAAGTGAGGCAACGGTGAGATAAATTACAACTATCTCAATTTTAAATTCCTAAAATTCCTAATAATACCGAAATAACAACTAAACGGCCTTTTTCATTAAATATTCACACCGTTAAAAACACATTTTTTAAATTATTGTGTTTGTTCATTTGGGTAAATGTTTAGTACCTTAACCATCCTATACATCTAAATGAGAATTTTTCACCTGAGCGCTGAATGCTATCCTGTTGCCAAAGTTGGCGGCCTTGCTGATGTTGTTGGCGCGCTGCCCAAATACCAGCGGGCGGCGGGGCTGGACCCAGCCGTTGTAATGCCCTATTACGACCGTAAATTTACGCGCGAAAATGTATTTGATACGGTTTTCCAGAGCGCCACTTTATTGGGTACGGGCAGGCTGTATTTTGAAATATTAAAAGAGAGAACAGATAAACTGGGTTTCGAATTATACCTGGTGAAAATACCCGGATTATTAGACCGCGAAAATATTTACTGCTACCCGGATGAAACGGAACAGTTCATCGCTTTCCAGATCGCTTTTTTAGATTGGATAAGCTATTCGCAGCAAACGCCCGATATTATTCATTGCCACGACCACCATTCAGGGTTGGTGCCATTTTTACTGCAGTACTCTAAACTATATGCCCGGCTGGCAAAAACACCAACGGTATTTACCATACATAACGGGCAATATCATGGTGCGTTTGGCTGGGACAAGCTGTCGTACCTGCCCGAAATAGATCTCACCAAAACCGGGCTGCTTGATTGGAGCGGGGGTATAAACCCTTTGGCTTCGGCGGTAAGGTGCGCTTCAAAATATACTACTGTATCGCCAAGTTACCTCGAGGAATTAGCTATAAACTCCAATGGTTTGGAATACCTGTTCTTTATAGAAAAAGCAAAAGGCATTGGTATTATAAATGGTATTGATACCGAAATATGGAACCCCGAGACCGACCCGATGATAGCCGCCAATTATTCGGCTGCAAAAGTAGCAACGGGCAAGCAAAAAAATAAAGAGGCGCTATGCAACCGGTTCAACCTGGATATTAACAGGCCATTGATCTCATTTATTGGCCGCCTGGTAGTTGAAAAAGGGGCCGACCT
>DHIR01000285.1:0-593 GCA_002403905.1 Mucilaginibacter sp. UBA4741 | reverse complement strand
GGTAGTTGAAAAAGGGGCCGACCTGCTGGCCGAAGCTATTGAAAAAAGCCTTGCAGAGTTTACCGGGGAAGTTAATTTTTTAATCTTAGGCACGGGCGACCCAGACACGGAAGAGAGCCTGCAGGAGTTAAAAGAAAAATTTCCTAAAGATTGCAATGTATATATTGGCTATAATGAAGAATTGGCGCACCTGGTATATGCCGGGTCGGACTTTTTGCTAATGCCATCGCGGGTTGAACCGTGCGGGCTTAACCAGCTATACGCGTTACGCTATGGTACTTTACCCGTTGTTAGAACCACAGGCGGATTAAAAGATACCGTAATTGATTTTGGCGATAAAGGCGGCTATGGCATTCGTTTCAATAACACCAGTGTTGAAGATATAGACTACGCAATAAGCCGCGCGGTGGCGCTTTTTGGGGATGCCAAAAAACTGCAAACCTTACGCAAACGGATGATGGCACTCGATTTTTCATGGCACGTATCTGCCAAACAATATATGGATCTGTATAAAAGTTTAAATCCCACAACAATATGACACCAAAAGTAATTTGCATTGTACTTGGCGGGGGCCAGGGGAGCCGTTTATACCC
>DHIR01000237.1:1852-22360 GCA_002403905.1 Mucilaginibacter sp. UBA4741 | reverse complement strand
GCCCAGGTTTTACCCAGTTTTTGTAGTATCAAAAACAATACTTTAAAATGATAATCCTGCTCATTACCTACTACATAAATAGATTCATCCATCCCGAAATCGTCATATTTAAGCTGGGCGGTACCCATATCCTGAGTTATGTATACTGATGTACCATCGGCACGAAGCACAAGTTTCTGGTCAAGGCCGTCATCTGTCAAATCAATCCAAACAGAACCGTCATCTTTTTTAAAGAAAACACCGCTTTGTAAACCTTCCTCAACAATGTCTTTTCCTAGCAAATAAGTGTTCGATTCGTAATAGAATTTATCAAAAGCAACGCCCAGTTTTTTATAGGTTTCGCCAAATCCCTCGTACACCCAGCCGTTCATGGTTTGCCAAAGATCAATTACCGAGCCATCCCCAGCTTCCCATTTAAGCAGCATTTCTTGTGCTTCTTTAATCAGCGGGGCATTCTTTTTCGCATCCTCTTCGGTTTGGCCGGTGGCTTTAAGCGCTTCTATTTGTTTTTTGTATTCTTTATCAAATATCACATAGTATTTACCTACCAGGTGATCGCCTTTTTCTTTGGTCGATTCTGGCGTTTCGTCATTACCAAATTTTTGCCAGGCCAGCATTGATTTGCAGATGTGGATACCCCTGTCATTAACCAAATTGGCTTTTATAACCTCGTAACCTGCCGCGTCTAAAACCTGCGCTACCGAATATCCTAACAGGTTATTACGCACATGGCCCAAATGCAAAGGTTTATTGGTGTTTGGCGATGAATATTCAACCATTACCTTTTTACCGTTTGGTTTAAAAACGGCAAAATCATCAGCAGTAATTACCTGGTATAACTGCTCTACCCAATAGGTGCTGGATATAGAGATATTTAAAAATCCTTTTATTACGTTAAATGCCGATACCTCTTTTAGTTCGTTTTTAAGGTACTCGCCTATTTCGGTCCCTGTTTGCTCGGGCGATTTACGCGAAACTTTGGTGAACGGAAAAGTAACTATAGTAACCTGACCCTCAAACTCTTTGCGTGTTTCCTGCAAACTTACATCGGCAGGCGTAATATCGACTTGATATAATTGTTTAACGGCTTTAACAGTGGCGTCAATAATAAATTTCATGCGGCAAAATTAATAAAATTGTTGAGAGCATTAAGCATGGCGGTGATAACTCACCCGATGGTTATTAACGTGATTCATCTAAAATATCCAGATTATTCTCAATAGCTTTGTATATCTAAAAATATCTATGATACTACCTGCCGATGATTTTAAAATAGATGTAAGCTCTGAAATTGGCGACTTACGCGCATTGTTTATCCACAGCCCCGATAACGGACTTGGCCGTGTGGTGCCTTCAAAAGCGCAGGATTGGCTGTTCGAGGATATTGTGCACCTGGACAGCATGCGTAAAAACGAATATGATTATTACGTTAAGCTATTGCTCTACTTTTTAGATCCTAATAAAATAAAAGGCAAGCTTAAAGAGATAGATTCCAAAGAAAATAACCGCGACTTTTTTAAGCCTGATAATAAAGACTTCCACGCATCAAACAAAGTTATTGAGATACAGACTTTGCTGGCCGATATTTTAGAAGATGCAGATATCCGTAATAAACTGGTTGCCGCCGTTTGTGCTATAGAGCTGCAATTATCGTTTACAACAAACTTTAACCAATACCGACCCGGTTGAACTGGCTAAGATTTTCATATCAGGCTCATTAAATAATAATGAAATGATATTTGCACCTATACCTAACCTGATATTTTCAAGGGATATAGGTATTGCTATAAACAACTATATGCTATTAAACAAACCGGCAAAAAAAGCACGCGCGCGCGAAACTTTACTGGCCCGTTATATATTCTTCAACCACCCGCTATTTGTTGCATATAAGGATGATATATTAGAGATACCCGAAACCGTACAACACTTTTTACGCCCAGGCGAAGATCAGGATGAAAAAACCACGCTTGAGGGCGGCGATGTAATGATGATTAGCCCCGAGCATTTAATAATTGGGTGTAGTGAACGTACATCAGCCAGCGGTGCTAACGAGGCTATTAAATTACTGTTTGCTAAGGATATAGTAAAGAAAATAACAGTAGTTAAAATTCCCCACCGACGAGATTATATGCATATTGATACCGTGTTTACACAAGTTAAGCGCAATGTATGGGCGGTATTGCACTCACTGGCTGTTACACAAACCCCGGTTGAGAGCAGCGGACCTATTGCCTGGCTAGCTGAGAAAAAAACAAAGGATAAGGACAGGACAGATATTATCCAGTTTGAGAAAGGCAAGAAAAGCCCCGTACATTTAGTTGTTTAGAAGATCTGTTAATCGATATCAGCGAAAACGACTTACAAAGCAAGGAGAAAACAAAATTCATCTATTCCGGCAATGATACTTTCCCTTACGATGCCCGTGAACAATGGACCGACTCCTGCAACCTGTTAGCGGTAAAAGAAGGCGTAGTTTTGGGTTACGACCGCAACGATAAAACCATCGAAGCATTTAAAAAGAACGGCTTCAAGGTAATTAAGGTCAAGGACCTGCTTAACAAATTTGAGAATGAGGAGCTTGACCCGCAAACCATGAAGGATACGCTGATATTAATGCCATCTGCCGAGCTTTCAAGGGCCCGTGGCGGGTTTCATTGTATGAGCATGCCACTACAACGTTATTTAATCTAATTTCATAATTATTTTATGTTTAACATAAAATAATTATTGTTTTATCAATATTTATTTTCACATTTGTATTGTTAAAATAATTACGAACATGAAAACAAAATCACACTGGCTCTTAAACACCATCAGGGTTGTACTTAATGTTGTCTGGGTATTAAACTTTGTATTTATCGCGTTAGCGCTTACCGTGGTTACTTTTAAATTTTGTACTTCTGATTTTTCGGAAATTAATAACCCGGTAAAATACACATCGCACACCGAGGTTATCAAAATGACAGCCTTAACGCCTACTGCAAAGGATATAACAATAACTAATGATCAGGGTATTTTAAGAATGAAGCTTAAAAACACCTTTGGCACCATCACTATAGCTTATTTCTTTTTTATGGCGTTTGAGGTATTAGTAACTACTATTATCTATCAGTTGAGAAAGTTTTTTGATACTATTTAAAGATAGTACACCTTTTCAATATGATAATATACGCAGGTTAAAAATAATAGCGCTATGCTTTGCATTGTTAACCCCTGTGCACATTTTAGTTGGTTTATGCACCGCATTTATATTACATACTCAGGTTAAAGATTTTAGTTTGCTTAACATGGTTTGGACAGAGAATTTAAGTGATTTAATAATGGGCGCTGTTATTTATGTTATGGCCGATATATTTAACTATGGTTTCAGCTTGCAAAAAGAGAACGAGGAGTTTGTATAATGGCTATCATAGTTAATTTAGATGTAGAAATGGCGAAAAATAAAATGTCGCTAAAAGAACTTGCTGAGCGGCTGGATATCAGCATGACCAACCTTTCGCTGCTTAAAACAGGCAAGGTTAAAGGTGTGCGGTTTGATACCTTACAAGCTCTTTGTCGCGAACTAAACTGTAAACCTGGCGATATATTGGATTACAAAGCAGATTAATTAACAATTACTAAAAACTGTTGTTATATTGCTTGTATAACCTTGTGCCATGCAGTCCACCTCAAACTTGTTAATGATACGGCCGGTAAATTTTGGTTTTAACGAGCAAACTGCCGAAAGCAATGCGTTCCAAACCCGCGATACCGATCAGCAACAGGTACAAGCCAATGCATTAGCCGAATTTGATGGCTTAGTACATGTTTTAAGAGATAACGGCTTAAACGTTACCGTTATTGACGATACGCCCCAACCACACACCCCCGACTCCATATTTCCAAATAACTGGGTATCATTCCACGCCAACGGCGATGTGTTTTTATACCCCATGCGGGCCGAAAACCGCAGGTTGGAACGCCGGGAAGATATTATAACCCAGCTTGAAGATAACTTTAAAGTCAATCATGTTTTCGACTTAAGCCATTTTGAGCATGAAGGTAAATTCCTGGAGGGCACCGGCAGCATGGTATTGGACCGCGAAAACAAAATTGTCTATGCCTGCCTCTCCCCCCGTACCAACGAAAAAATATTAGCTACTTTTTGCAAGCAAACCGATTATCAATCAATTAATTTCCATGCGATTGATGAAAACGGACTAGCTATTTACCATACTAACGTGATGATGGCCCTTGGCAGTAATTTCGCCGTTATTTGTTTAGATAGCATTATGGATATAACTGAAAAAGAGTTGGTTATAAAATCATTAAAAGATACCGGTAAAGAAATTGTAGATATATCATTTTACCAGATGAACCACTTTGCCGGTAATATGCTGGAGGTAAGCAATAACACGGGCGACACCTTAATTGTAATGTCGCTAAGCGCATATCAATCGCTTAGTTACGAGCAAAAGACGGTACTATCTTCCTTTGGCAAGTTAGTTTATGCGGATATACATACGATTGAAAACAATGGTGGCGGTAGTGCAAGGTGTATGATTGCTGAGGTGCATTTGCCCGTTAGTTGATAGCTCATGGATCATGGTTGATGGCTATTTATATGCCCGATTTACTATGAACCATTAACCATGATCCATTAACTATTACAATAATTACATTCCAACAATAAATTTCCACTAACAAATAGCTGTTAATTCCGTTAAAAAATTACATTTTTGCCAAAATTTTAATTAATGCAGAGTTACCAGGAATTTCTTGACTTGAGTGTTGGCTTCCCGCAAGATGGCTATGAGATCATTGACGATGAATTATATTTTCATGATCTTAATTTAATGGAGATGATAGAAACGTATGGCACGCCCCTACGCTTTACTTATCTGCCTATCATCACTAAAAAAATACAACAGGCTAAGCTGCTGTTTCAGCAGGCTATTATAAAAAACAACTATCGCGGCAGCTATAAATATTGCTATTGTACCAAAAGCTCGCACTTTAGGCATATTGTCGAAGAAGCGTTAAAGAACGAGATCCACCTGGAAACATCATCAGCTTTTGATATGCCGATGATTGACGCGCTGGAGAAAAAAGGCGCTTTAACTAAAGACATGACCGTTATCTGCAACGGCTTTAAAACTTTCCAATACAAGCAATATATTATTGATATGCTGCACGATGGTTTTAAAAACATCATCCCGGTATTAGATAATAAAGAAGAGTTTAACTTGTATGATGATGAGGTAGAAATGTCTACCCCATGCAACCTTGGTATCCGCATAGCTGCTGAAGAGCAGCCGGATTCGCAATTTTACACGTCGCGTTTAGGTGTGCGTATGGAGGATATTATTGATTTCTATTATAATAAGATAGAGAACAACCCTAATTTCCAGGTTAAGCTGCTGCATTTCTTTATCAACTCCGGTATATCAGATACACCGTATTACTGGAACGAACTGGAGAAATACGTGACGTTATACTGCAAATTCAAAAAAATAAACCCAGCATTAGATACTTTGGATATTGGTGGCGGTATGCCGTTTAAAGATTCGTTGGTGTTTGATTTTGATTACGAATACATGATCAACGAGATCGTTAGCCGTATAAAAGAGATCTGCGCTGATAACGACACCGAAGAACCTGATATTATTACCGAATTTGGTAAATATACCGTTGCCGAAGCATCGGGCATATTGTACAAAGTATTGGGCCGTAAACAACAAAACGACCGTGAAAAATGGTTAATGCTGGACGGATCATTCATAACCAACCTGCCTGACGTTTGGGCGCTTAACCAAAAATATGTTTTGCTACCCATAAACAACTGGGACTCTGAATATGAGCGCGTAAACTTAGGCGGTATCACCTGCGACGGCCAGGATTACTACAACCAGGAAGCGCACATGAACAGCGTATTTATGCCAAAGACCCGCAAGGTGCAATACCTGGGCTTTTTTAATACCGGTGCCTACCAGGAAGTTTTAAGCGGTTACGGGGGCATACACCATTGCCTGCTGCCATCACCCAAACATGTTATCATTCGCCGCAACCGCGATGAGACATTTAACTTCGAAGTATTTGGCGAAGAACAAAACAGTAAACAGGTATTGAAAATATTGGGTTATAATACCTAATATATATTATTATTTACAAACTAAAAGTCCCAATGTGAAAGCGTTGGGACTTTTTTGTTTTTGATATAAATCATTCCAGGGCCCTGCTATCTCTATTTTTGAAACACCAGCACCATCCCCGGTTCTGATTTATCTCCTTTAGATGCCGCAGCCAGCCCTATCCTATCAATTACAGTTCCCGGTATTATGATCTTATTTCCTTTACGTATAATTTGTGTGGTAATATTGGTCGGACTGTTTCCTGCCAGATCCTGGGCTAAAACTTTAGTAAAAAAACAGGTTTATTAATCTGGATGGTAAGGCTGTTGTAATGCCCAAATATTCCGAAGGGTTTATCGCATCTATCCACCTTTAACACTACATCGGCACGAGGCATAAGATATTCACGCCCGATGGTACGGCCGATAGAAACTATGGCAATCGCGCCATTCGGGTACTTGGATGCTAAAATATAAGGTTTTATGGTGTCGCCCTTTTTTAAGGTGATTGTTGGCTTTTCCAATCCACGGGTGATGATGGCCGGCGCTTGCCATGAACTTTTATAACCTTCGCCGTGACCACCCATCCACGATTCATGATCTTTCATTAACCAATGGTCATGCAATAAGGTGATATCTATGTAAAAATCATTTTTATTGATACCGAACGGCAAAGCTATCCTATGCCACATTACGCAACGGGTTACTTCATCAAGCCTGCTTTTTAAATCCCGACCAACTGGCGGGAATGCATGATCTTGCGCACCATTAGGCAGGTTGCCGTTAAACTCATGCCGCATAATACCGATAGAACAGCCTAGCCCTACAGCAATATAGGGTTCATCTTCGCAATTAATTATACTAACTGCCTGGCCCTTTGGTAAATCTGTAAGTAATTTACCAACCCTATCTATAGTATGCGGTACTGCAATAACATTCTCTACATCATAGGTACGGTATACCTCTGCAGATGATAGTACCGTTGGTGTCATTGCTTGCTCTATAACCAAATTAGGAGCTATCTTCTTCCCTAATTTAGTTAACGATGCTCTCCACTCCGCACTTTTCGAATCTTTTCCCCAGTCTACTTTCCAGTAGCTAATGCCCGCTTTATTCATCCAGTTAAAGCGTTCTGTCCAGTAAGCTTCACTATCAGTAGTTTGGTAACGCGGGGCTTGTTGCGCGCATATCCAAAGCCCCAACCCTTTCCAACCTAATTGTTTTGTTTTTGCTGATAATAAAGTTAGCTTTTGTTCAGGCGACATTCCTTTTACCGATGGGAAACGTTCATCGTCAACAATTAAACTGCCATAATAGCTTTTATCTCCATTAAGCGGAGTCTCCCAGTCGTCATCTAACACAAGGTAAAGGTCCCGGTGTAATTTAGAGAACATTGCGCCCCACCCCTCGTAAGTTCCTTTACCGAAGATGTTCCTCTCTACCATCGCCTGCCTGGTTAACGGCGACGATTTATAATTGGCTACATAACCTTGCAAATTCCAGGTACAAAAATAATCGGGCGCCTGCGAGGCCTTATTCGGTATCAGTGAAGCCTGTTTTTTTTGACCGTAACTTTCTAGTGAAAACAAACATGTCAATCCCAATATTATTAATTTATTTCTCATAGTAACTTGCCGGCAAAGCCAGACTCCTTTATTTAACTTATGGCGATATTAGGGTTTTGTGGAAACTAAATAGAATATAAATTTCATAAATCTACGCAATCGTTATCACATAAGTATTTAGGTGTAAAACAGTAACAATTATGCTCTTAATTGGCCATCATTCCTTGTAAACTGGAATTGTGTTTTTTAGTATGATGACAAATATTTTTATAATTGCTCAACGCCGCCAATATACCAATCGGTAAAAATTATAAATAGTTATGAGAAAAGACATCACCTGGTTTATCTGTGTGTGCTTTGCGTTTTTATGCCAGGCACCGTTAGCATGGAGCAAAATCCGCAACGTAGTTACCGATTACGGCGCAGATAAAACCGGTGCGACATACGCAACAGTTAATATACAAAACGCTATTGATGCCTGCCAGCCCGGCGATGTATTGTTAATACCTGACGGTATATTTCTGCTGGATAATGGTCTGAATTTAAAGTCGGACATGACGGTGATCCTTTCAAAGAACGCTGTACTTCAGGCCAATATCAAGAATGTTTGGTTGAAAAACAGGAGTCAAATCATTAATGGTGACCATGTAAAGAATGTTACTATTATGGGTGGCGGCACGGTTGACGGTGGTGGGCTATTTTATCCTCGCGGAGATTATAACCTACCCAGGCCGGGGCGTGGTATTCGATTCTCCGAGTCGAGTAACATAACTGTAAAGAATGTAAATGTATCCAATATCCCCAACTTCGCGGTGGATTTTGTAAATTCTAAAGACCTGGTTATTGATTCCATTATTATCCGTGGCCGAGGCTTTTTCAACCTGCACGGCTCTGCCGATGGGTTAGACATTGAAGGTTGCTCTAACGTAGCTATAGCTAATTGCGATATAGAAGTTGGCGATGATGCGCTTTGTATAAAAACCAGTGTTGAGGACCCCAATCATCCCTGCAATAATATCAGGGTACGCAAATGCACGCTGGCATCTACCTGCAATGCTTTTAAAATAGGTACCGGCACATTGGCTGATGTGTACGATATTATTGCCGAAGATATTACTATCAACAAACATTCAAATCCGGGTATTGGCAACCCGGTACCAACCGGCGACTGTATTTCGGCCATCGCTATTGAAAGTAATGATCGTCATCGTGTTTATAATGTCATCTGCCGCAACTTTACTATCAACAGCTGTTATAATCCTATTTATTTTGATTTGCAGAATAGAAAGAGCAATAACCCTCCCGGTGTTATGGGCAAAATTGATAACATTCTGCTCGAAAATATCAATTGTATTAAATCAGTATCCCAACCCATTATTTTTAACTGGCAATGTGATGGGGCAAATAAAATGAAGGATATAACATTTAAAAATGTAACGATCCACAATTACGGCACCGAGACTGGAGTAAATCTTACCTGTATGGATGGTAATTATCCTGACGCTAACAAAAATGGTATCGCTAACTCTTACGGTATATGGGCACGCGGCCTGGATGGGCTGAAGCTGATAAATTGTAAGTTTTATGATGATGGCGGCAGCAAACGCGAAAAATTCGTATTTGATAGTAGCGTACAAAATGTAGACACAAATGCCAAATAGACAAATAGACAATATCTTAAACCTAAATAGCCCATTATGAAAACCACCAAAAACAGTTTTATCCTGGTTCTACTTTTAACAGTTTCTTCAGGCTTTCTATTCGCGCAAAAGAAAACTAAAACCAAGATCGTGTCAAAAGCAACGCCCTGCATGGATGTGCTTAACCTTTTCACCGCAGCCAATGTGCCTGCCATGGCTCCCGAAGAGGAATTGGCTCCGCTTATCAATTCAACAGAAGCTACACCGGATAACCTGCCGGGAAATGGTTTGGCCCAGCACCCGATGCTGTATGTTGGCGAAAACTGCAACAGAATGTTTCTGGTTAAAGATGGCAAGGTCATCTGGACCTACAATACAGGTAAAGGGCCCGAATTTGATGATGTATGGATGCTTTCAAACGGCAACATTCTTTTTAGCCGTATGAAATACATTGCCGAGATCACTCCTGATAAGAAAGTAATTTGGCGGTACGATTTCAAATTACCCAAAGGCGTTGATCACACAGAGGTTCATGCCTGCCAGCCAATTGGATTAGACAGAGTTATGTTTGTAGTAAATGGCCTGCCGCCAAAATTGATGGTGATAAACATCAAGACTGGGAAGGTTGAAATAGAGCATGAATTACCTTATAAACAACCGGGAGACCCAAACGGTATCCATGGTCAGTTTAGACGGGCACGTGTTACAGCACAAGGCACCTACCTTGTTTCCTTTATGAGCATGAACCGTGTTGTGGAATATGATAAGGATTTCAAAGAAATTTGGAGCTACGATATCCCGCAGCCCTGGGCAGCAATAAGGCTAAAAAACGGTAATACATTGATTACTGACGAAAGAGAGTGGCTTACCCGCGAAGTAAATACCAAGGGCGAAACAATATGGGAATTTAATTGCAAAACCGATCTGCCGGCCGAATACCAGTTTACCTCGGCACCGCAAAGCTGTACCAGGCTGGCCAATGGCAATACCATTTTCACCTCGCGTGGCCAACAAGGCAAAGGCCCGCAGATGATTGAAGTAACTAAGGATAAAAAAGTGGTTTGGGTACTGCACGATTGGAAAACAGTAGGCGATGGTACCGCAGTGCAGATATTAGATGATCCGGGCATCCCGGAGATACCCGGACAATCTGAACATTAGTAAACAATAATTAATAGCCAAACTATGAGTACTTTATACCGCAACCTGGTAGTGACATTTATCCTGCTGTTTTCAGTTACCTACCTGGCTTGGGCGCAGGCCCCAGTTTACGATGTAAAAAAATATGGTGCCAAAGGGGATGGTAAGAACCTGGATACAAAAGCTATTGATAAAACCATTGATGCAGCTAGTGCGGCAGGCGGCGGTACTGTATATTTTCCTGCCGGCGATTACTTGTCGGTAACCATCCACCTTAAAAGCAACGTGGCTTTGTATATTGACCAGGGAGCAACCATTGTTGCCGCAACTACCGGCGAAGGTGTGCAATATGACCGGCCCGAAAAAAGCGAGAATGATATATACCAGAATTTTGGGCACAGTCATTTTAATAACAGTTTAATTGTTGGTGCAAACCTGCATGATATATCGATTACCGGTCCGGGGCGTATTGCGGGCAAAGGCGGCTTGATTAGAGAAGATCAGAGAGAAAAAAATGATGGCTATGCCAATAAAGCCGTTGCTCTTAAACTTTGCCGCAATGTTATTTTAAAAGATTTTACCGTTTCTTATGGCGGCTGGTTTGGTTTTTTGCTGACAGCGGTTGACAATGCCACCATTGATAATATTAAAATGGATACTAATCGCGATGGCATTGATCTGGTATCCAGTAAAAATGTACGGATATCTAATTGCAGTATTAATGCCCCCGGCGATGACGCGATTGTTTTAAAAAGCGATTATGCGTTGAACTACCCACGTGCCACCGAGAATGTTACTATCACTAACTGCCAGGTATCTGGTTATAACGAGGATACTTTTTTAGACGGTACCTACCAAAAGAACGGCAGGAAAGATCCGACAGGGCGTATCAAACTAGGTACCGAATCAAATGGCGGCTTTAAAAATATTGCTATAACCAACTGCGTATTTGATCATTGCCGCGGGTTGGCCCTGGAAACTGTTGATGGTGCCGTTTTAGAAGATATTACGATTAGTAACCTAACCATGCGAGATATTTTGAACGCGCCGATATTTGTACGATTAGGTGCCCGTATGCGTGGCCCTAAAGATCTTCCCTACAGCCAGTTGCACAGGGTTATTATAAGTAATATTATAGCCTATGATGTTACCGGCGAACAGAGCGCGATCATTAGCGGCATACCCGGCCATGATATCGAGGACCTGACATTAGATAATATCCACATCTATTTTAAAGGTGGTGGTACTAGAGCGCAAGCTGCCAGAGAAGTGCCTGCTTTAATAGATAGTTATCCGGACCCGAATCGGTTTGGGATAACACCCGCTTATGGCTTTTTCATCAGGAATGTTAAAGATTTAAAAATGAGCAATATCGAAGTTAGCTATATAAAAGAAGACTTGCGGCCAGCCTTTATTCTGGATAATGTTGATAGAGCCGATTTTCAACATATACATGCACAAAAAGCAGACGGAGCCTCAATATTTATGCTGAACAAGGTAAAAAACTTTAACTTGTTCAACAATGATCAGCTATCCAATACTAAATTAGCAGAAACTGATAAAAAACAACTATAAGTACAACCAATGAAAAACTGCATCAAAATAACATTATGTGTTTTAATTGCACTGGTTACCGGCATCGCATCGGCACAAGTTAGCACCAGGCAACAGGCTGCTTTAGACAAAGCCAAAACAGATTCGCTTACCAAAGTAAACTATCAGCAAATGCTGCATAGCCTGGGAATTACACTACCTGTGCTCCCTCCTATGGCAACCGACCCTAATCGCCCGCAAATTACCATACCCAGAAGTAGTGGAGGTGGTTATACCGACGCGCAAGGAAGGTCATACAGCCGCACGCTATGGGGTGCCTGGATAAACTATGATGAAGATAAGGCTAATAATTATACGCTGCCTGATCCGCTTGTTTTAAAGAACGGTAAACCCGTTACAAGTACAAAGATCTGGTGGCAGCAACGGCGCCCCGAAATAGTGAATGATTACGAAACACAAGTATTTGGCAGTGTGCCTAAGAATACACCCAAAATAACATTCGAAGTTAGTGATGTAGATAATGCCGCCCTTGATGGCACGACTATAAAAAAGACTATTATTGGGCATATTAATAACTCGGCTTATCCGGCTGCGCAACCTGTTATCCGCATGGTATTGTATTTACCTGCGAAAGCAAATGGCCCTGTACCTTTAATGGTTATCGCTTCATCAAACACAAATGGTAATGCACAAACCATTAAACTTGTAAACAACGCTGGCTGGGCCATTGCCATATTTGATACAAACGCCGTACAGGCTGATAACGGAGCCGGATTAACCCAGGGTATTATCGGCCTGTGTAACCATGGCCAACCAAGAAAGCCCGAAGACTGGGGCGTTTTAAGAGCCTGGAGCTGGGGCCTGAGCAGGGCTTTGGATTATTTTGAAACCGATAAAACCATCAACTCTAAACAAATTGGAATTGAGGGCCACTCCCGCTGGGGTAAGACCGCATTGTTGGCAGCGGCTATGGATACGCGATGGGCCATTGTGTTCGCTAGCTGCTCAGGATCAGGAGGAGCATCGCTTGAAAAAAGAAATTTTGGCGAGAACCTGGGCCTAATTGCAGGCGAAAGCGAATACCATTGGATGGCGCCGAATTTCGTTAAGTATGGTGGCAACTGGGCCGCGCTGCCGGTTGACGCGCATGATATGATGGCATTGATTGCCCCTCGCCCTTTATTTATAACCGGCGGAACGCAAGATATCTGGGCCGACCCGCTAGGCGAATTTAAAGCCTGTGTTGCTGCAACACCTGTTTACACTTTATTGGGTAAAACAGGCATAACCGTAACTCAATTACCTGCGCCGGATGTCGCGTTAGTTAACGGTGAACTGGCATTTCGTTTACATGAAGGGGGCCATACAGATGCACCGGATTGGCCGATTTTTATGGAGTTCGCAAAAAAATATTTTAAATAACCATGATGTATTTTAAAGATTCTCTTTTCAAATTTTTAATTACCTGTTCACTTGGTTTTATCCTGTTGTTACCTACAACAGCCAGGAGCCAGCAAACATTTTGCAACCCGCTCAATATAAGTTATCGATTTACCTTAGATAAGCCGTCAAGGCGCACGGCTGCCGACCCGGTTATTGTTTTATATAAAGACAATTATTACCTGTTCGCGACAGCTTCCGGCGGTTATTGGTATTCAAAGGACTTGCTTAAATGGACCTTTGTTACTACCAAAGATCTGCCTTTTGAAAAAGATGCCCCGGCCGCAGCGGTTATTAACGGCTCGTTGTATTATATGCCTTTGAACAGTCATATTATTTACAAAACCGATGACCCCATAAGCGGAAAGTGGGAAGTATATACTAATACCTTCCCATTATCGATAGGCGATCCCGACTTTTTCCAGGATACCGACGGAAAAGTGTACCTGTATTATGGTTGTACCAACAACGATTATTTGTATGCGATAGAATTGGATGTTAATAATAAACTGACTCCAATTGGTAAACCCGTAAAGGTTCTCAGAGGCGACCCGGCAACACGTGGCTGGGAAAGGCCGGGAGATTATAATACCTCGACAGAA
The DNA here is from genome assembly GCA_002403905.1 of Mucilaginibacter sp. UBA4741. Lineage (GTDB taxonomy): Bacteria > Bacteroidota > Bacteroidia > Sphingobacteriales > Sphingobacteriaceae > Mucilaginibacter. The sequence continues at coordinate 8,307 of DHIR01000237.1, read as the reverse complement.
AGACCCTGGACCGAAGCGCCCTGGGTAACCAAGCATAACGGTAAATATTATTATCAATATTCGGCACCGGGTACGCAGTATAAAAGTTATGCCGATGGGTATTTTGTTGCTAATAATCCGTTAGGGCCATTCACCTATTCCCAAATCAGCCCATTTTCGGCTAAGCCCGAAGGTTTTATTAACGGCGCGGGGCATGCTGCTACGTTTATGGATAAATATGGCAATTACTGGCGCGTTGTAACCATGGTAATTTCTGTAAAACATATGTTCGAGCGCAGGCTGGGTCTGTTCCCGGTAACATTTGATAAAGAAGACAATATGGTAGCGCATACCGAGTTTGGCGATTACCCGATGGTAATGCCCGATCATAAAATTAAAGATGTAAGCGAGCTTTTTCCCGGATGGATGATGTTATCCTATAAAAAAACGGTAGAAGCATCGTCAAGCCTTGAAACTAACCCGCCAGCACTTGCTGTTAACGAAGAGATCCGCGATTACTGGAGCGCAAAAACCGGCGACAAAGGCGAATGGTTAAGTGTCGATCTGGGCTCTGTATCAACAGTAAAAGCGGTACAACTTAATTTTGCAGAAAACAATACGCAGCTTTTTGGGCGCGATGGCATATTGGCGCAACAATACCTTTTACAATATTCTACCGATAAAAAAACGTGGAAAACCCTTGCAGACAAAACCAATAACCAGGAGGACCTCACCCATCAATACCATGTATTAAAAATTCCGGTTAAAGCGCGTTATTTAAAGGTTATCAACTACCGCGTGCCGGGCGGCACGTTTGCTATTTCGGGCTTCAGGATATTTGGAACCGGCAACAGCGCCAAACCTGCTAAGGTAAACCCGTTTGATGTGGTGCGCGATGCAAGCGATGCGCGTAATGTTAAACTAAACTGGAAAAAGCAGGCAAACGCCATTGGTTATAATATCAGGTTTGGGGTTGATAAAGATAAACTGAACCGTGTTTACCAGGTTTATGGCGATACAGAACTCACCATCCGGAGTTTAAATAAAGACCAAAAGTATTGGTTCGCCATAGATGCCTTTGGCGAAAATGGTGTTTCCAAAGGAGATACACAATAAATTTTACTACCATTTATATTATATATGAAAACAACTACTATTAAAAGAACATTTGCCACGATTGCCATTTTAGCGTGCACAACTACAGCCAACGCGCAAAAAAAGAAAAATGATTATGTACCCCTATTTAACGGGGTGAATAGCCAGGGATGGCACTTAGCTACCGGAAAACCTTTCCCGGAAAAAGGCTGGGTAATTAAGGATGGTGTAATTACCATACAGGCCAGCGGCGGCAAAGAGGCTGCTACCTATGGGGATATTGTTACCGATAAACTATATAGCGCTTTCGACCTGGTTTTTGATTTTAAACTTACGCCGGGCGCTAATAGCGGTGTGAAATATTTTGTAACCCTTGACGAGAAAACAACAGGATCTGCAATTGGGTTAGAGTACCAGGTGCTTGATGATGAACTACACCCGGATGCTAAACTGGGCCGTGATGGCGACAGGACACTTTCTTCTTTATACGATCTGATTAAAGGCGAGAAACCCAAATCCATTATCAAACCAATTGGCGAATGGAACCACGGGCGGATAATTGTATATCCTAATAATCATGTAGAGCATTATCTAAACGGCGTAAAAGTTTTAGAATATGAGCGTGGTTCGGCCGCTTTCGAAGCGCTGGTGGCACAAAGCAAATATGCTAAATGGCCGCATTTTGGCGAGGCTAAAAAAGGGCATATCCTGTTGCAGGATCATGGTAATGAAGTAAGCTTTAAAAACATTAAAATAAAGGAGTTAGATTAGAATCTTTATAAAATTCTTGCTCTAAACACAAAGCCCGGCACATTAAGTACCGGGCTTTGTATTTTACTTTTGATTTTAATACTTCGCCTACCCGGTGTGTCTCTTATTTATTATAAGTATTATATTCTTCATCAGTTACCGGCTGTAACCAATCTACCACCCCTTTTTTCGTATTGGTACTTATGGCGATGTGTGTAAAATCGCTATCGGGCGATGCGCCGTGCCAGTGCACCAAATCGGGCGGAATGGTAACAACATCCCCCTTTTTTAGTAGCTGTATAGGTTTTCCTTTTTCCTGGTAATAGCCTACGCCATCGGTCACAATTAATATTTGTCCGCCGGGATGGGTGTGCCAGTTATTGCGTGCACCCGCTTCGAAAACTACGTTGCCTATTACGCTGTTAAATATATCGTCTTTGGGTACCAATAGTTTTACCCAGGCTTTGCCGGTAAAATACTCGGCCGATGCCAGGTCGCCTTGGGGGAAGATGGTGTTGGTTGATGTATTCATGATGTTTTTCTTTTAGTACCACAAAGATACTGTCACATAATCATTTAACAGGGTGTTTTCAATTTATAGTAACCAAAAACTATAATTACAACAAAATGGAATATTAATGGTTTATTTGTTTACATGGATAAAAATGAGCCTAACCAATTGTCGCTACTGACAGGCCCTTTAAGTTTAGCGGACGAAAAGCTTGCCATACTGGCCGCTATTATTGCTACGTCTGATGACGCGATCATCAGCAAAACACTTGAAGGCATTATCACCAGTTGGAACCCGGCGGCAGAACGCATGTTTGGTTACAGCGAAGCAGAAGCGCTGGGACGACATATTTCGCTTATTATCCCTCCGGATAGACTTAGCGAGGAGGAACTAATTATCAGCAGCATTGCCCGGGGCATTAAAGTAGACCATTTTGAAACGGTGCGTATGGCCAAAAACGGTCACCAGTTCCCCATATCCGTTACTATTTCACCTATTACCAACCGGTCAGGCAAAGTTGTTGGCGCATCAAAGATCGTACGTGATATTACCATCTACCAGAAAGCGAGCGAGAAACAAGGTATGCTGGCTGCCATAGTAGATAGCTCGGACGATACCATTCTGAGTAAGACGCTGGATGGTATTATTACCAGCTGGAATAAAGCCGCCGAAAAGATGTTTGGCTATTCTGAACAGGAGATTATCGGTCAGCACATTTCTATTATTATCCCTCAAGAGCGTTTGCAGGAAGAAAATTTTCTTATCGGCGAGGTATCCAAAGGCAACAAGGTAGATCATTTCCATACTGTCCGCCAGGCAAAAGACGGGCGGCAGGTGCCTATTTCGCTTACCGTATCGCCTATTGTGGACGATACCGGCAAGATCATTGGCGCATCAAAAATAGCGCGCGATATCACTGAGCAGCTTAATATTGAAAAAGAAAAGGCCCGCCTGTTTAAGCAGGTAAAAGAGCTTAACGACAAAAAGGACGAATTTATAGGGTTGGCCAGCCATGAACTAAAGACCCCGCTAACCAGCATCAGCGGTTACCTGCAGCTACTTAGCACCATGATAACCGATGAAAAAGCCCAGCGATTTGTGAGCAAAACCAGGCTACAGGTAAAAAAATTGAGCGCGCTGGTATCAGATCTGCTGGATGTTTCTAAAATGGAAGCCGGCAAATTGCGGTTTGCTGTCGAACGGTTTGATATCAGGCAGGTACTTGTCGATGTGATCGAACTGTTTTCGTACGGTAATAACCATTACCAGATCACACTTGAAACCGATTTAGCTGAACTACGGATCAACGGTGACCCTAACCGAATTGAGCAAGTGATCAACAACCTGCTTACCAATGCCATACGTTACTCGCCGGGCACCAACCAGATTATTATATACCTGATCAGGGAGGTCGATAATGTTAAAGTAGGCATCCGTGATTTTGGTGTAGGTATCGCTTCAGAAAAATTAGAGGACATTTTCTCGCGGTTTTACCGGGTTGATGAAGCCAATCCTAATATATCGGGGCTCGGCATCGGCCTTTACCTCTCGCACGAGATAGTAACCCGGCATAATGGTAAGATCTGGGTAGAAAGCGAGCCGGGTGTAGGTAGTACTTTTTGGTTTACATTGCCGTTGGGGGGATAACTGGCGAAAAGTGATCCACTCCATTTTCTAAAAATTTCAAAAATTTACTCAATTAACTTATTATCAATTATTTAAATAGGTTAACTTAAAGTCTTACAAGTGATCCAAAGTGATCCACTCATTTTTATAAAAAACTTATTTACAAATAGTTAACTAAAAAAGGTGATCCAGGTGATCCACTTTTTTAGGTGGATCACCTGCTACTTATTAAAGCTTCTTTTCTGTCAGGCCACCGTCAGTAGATCGATAATAATTTAATAGTTCCCTTCTCAATCATTATATTGGCAGTACTATAAATTGTAACCGCATGCTTGAACAGTACGACCTTAGTAATATACTGGTATTAGACATTGAAACCGTGCCCCAATATGCTACGCACGATGAACTGCCCGATCACTTTAAAAAACTTTGGGACCTTAAAACCCAACGCAATCGCAAAGATGAGACTGCCGAGGAGTTTTACGAAAGCGCCGGCATCTGGGCCGAGTTTGGTAAGATCATCTGTATATCAGTAGGCATATTCACCGGCGGTAAAGACCGTGGTTTGCGTATAAAATCGTTCGCAGGCCATGATGAAAAGGAGTTACTGGAGGAGTTTTCGGCAATGCTGGCCGGGCAACCAGCCAACCTGGTATTATGCGCGCATAACGGCAAGGAGTTTGATTTTCCTTACATCTGCCGCAGACTGTTGATCAATGGCTTACCCCTACCCAAACAATTAGACATAGCCGGCAAAAAGCCCTGGGAAATAGGACACCTGGACACCATGGAGCTTTGGAAGTTCGGCGATTATAAAAGCTATACATCACTAAACCTGCTTACTGCTATATTTAATATCCCCACCCCTAAAGATGATATTGACGGCAGCATGGTTGGCAGCGTTTACTGGAAGGATAACGAATTAGAACGCATTTGCACCTATTGCCAAAAAGATGTAGTCGCTACCGCGCAACTGCTAAGGCGCTATCGTGGCGAGGCTTTGATAGCTGATGAGAACATCACCATAGTTGGTTAATATGCTAAGTGTAACCAACCTCACTATCCAGTTTAAAACCGCAAATGGTTTATTTGACGCGGTTAAGGGTATTAGTTTCACCCTCGCCAAAGGCGAAACCATTGGTATAGTTGGCGAGTCGGGTTCGGGTAAATCGGTTACTGCGTTGTCGCTGATGCGCTTGCTGGATAAGAGTAATTCGGTAGTTAGCGGGCAAGTGATGCTGGATGAGTTTAGCTTATTTGAATTATCCGAAGATGAAATGCGTGCCATCCGCGGCAACAGAATAGCCATGATATTCCAGGAACCCATGACATCGCTTAACCCGGTGCTTACCTGCGGTTTCCAGGTTACAGAGGCTATACAACTGCATTTAGGCTCAACTAAAGCCGAGGCTAAGGCACAAGCTATTAAACTATTTAAAGAGGTACAACTCCCCCGCCCTGAGGCCATTTTTGATATTTACCCACACCAAATATCAGGCGGGCAAAAGCAACGGGTAATGATAGCCATGGCGCTATCCTGCGATCCCGAGATATTAATTGCCGATGAACCGACCACCGCCCTTGATGTAACTGTACAAAAAACCATCATCGACCTGCTAAAAAAACTAAAGGAAGAGCGCGGCATGAGCCTGATCTTTATATCACATGATCTGGGCGTAGTCAATGAAATTGCCGACCGTGTGCTAGTGATGTATAAAGGCGAAATTGTTGAGGAAGCGCCAACTAAAACGTTATTCAAAGACCCGCAACACCCTTATACCAAAGGCTTATTAGCCTGCCGGCCATCGGTTAAATACCATCTTAAAAAGCTGCCGATAATTGCAGATTTCATTGACAGTAACACTACCATTGAACAAATACGCGAAGATTACAATTACCCTAAAAAAGAAATATCCGAACGTAAAAAGAAGCTATACAGTCAGGAACCCATTTTAAAGGTCAATGAGTTGAGTACCTGGTTCCCGGTTAGTTCTGGGATATTCGGGCAATCAAAAAACATGGTTAAGGCTGTAAATAAAGTAAACTTTGATGTGTACCCCGGCGAGACATTGGGTTTGGTTGGCGAGTCGGGCTGTGGTAAGACTACTTTGGGTAGAAGTATTTTAAGATTGATAGAGCCAACGTCTGGCAGTATCCATTTTGAAGGCACGGACCTGCGTAGACTAAACAAGAACGATATGCGCCGGATGCGCAGAGATATCCAGATCATTTTTCAGGATCCCTATTCATCGCTTAACCCGCGTTTAACAGTTGGCGAGTCGATAATGGAACCCTTACAGGTCCATAATATCTACAATAGCGATAAACAACGTAAACAAAGAGTTACGGAACTACTGGAACGCGTTAATTTACTACCCGAGCATTTCAACCGCTACCCGCACGAGTTTTCGGGCGGTCAACGGCAACGCATAGTAATTGCACGAGCCCTGGCATTGCAGCCTAAATTTATAATTTGCGATGAGTCGGTATCGGC
>DHIR01000237.1:0-1541 GCA_002403905.1 Mucilaginibacter sp. UBA4741 | reverse complement strand
TTTTTATCTCGCATGACCTATCTGTCATCAAACATATATCAGACCGGATGATGGTAATGAACAAAGGCGAGATAGTTGAAATTGGCGACCCTGACGAGATTTATAATCATCCCAAAGAAGCGTATACCAAAGGGCTGATCAATTCTATTCCGGCTTATTAAAACCTGCCATGATAAATTATGACTTTGTGATTTCAGAACTCCTTACTCAAAACTCACAACTTCATACTTAATCCCGTATCTTCGTATAAATTGAAAATAATACATGTCTAATAAAAAGAAACATAGTTCAACAATAAACCAGGTACTCACTCAAATGGTGCTTGATATTTTTGAGCAAAATGGCAATACACCACTAAACTATAAACAAGTATCGGCAAAACTAAATATCCGTGATCCTGATGCAAAATATACCATACTTGATGTTTTAAAAGAAGAAGTTTTTAAACAAACCTTAAAAGAAGTTACACCAGGTAAATTCCAGTTAATTGAACTTAAAACATTTGTTGAGGGTAAGGTTGACCTGACCAATGACGGCTCGGCTTTTATTGTTACTGATGACGCTGACGAAACCGACATTTTTGTTGCACCGCGTAAACTACGCAATGCCTTAAATGGCGATCGTGTTAAAGTCTACGTTTACGCTATAAGCAAAGGCAAGCGCCAGGAAGGCGAAGTGATAGAAATATTGCAACGCGCCAAAATGGAGTTCACCGGTATTGTAAAACTATCAGATCGGTATGCGTTTTTCATTCCTGATGACCGCAAGATGATGCATGATATTTTCATCCCGATGGGTGAACTTAACGGGGCAAAAAACGGTATTAAAGCGGTAGCAGAAATTACAGATTGGCCGGCCCAAGCTAAAAACCCTGTCGGCAGGATCAAACATATCCTGGGTACACAAGGCGAGAACGATACTGAAATGAATGCCATACTTGCCGAGTATGGGTTTCCGCTATCGTTTCCTAAAGAAGTTGAGCATGATGCCGAAGCCATAACAGCAGATATTACACCGCAAGAAATTGCTAAACGCCGCGATTTCAGGCATGTAACTACCTTCACCATCGACCCATTTGATGCGAAGGATTTTGATGATGCCATATCCTATAAGATATTGGAGAATGGTAATTACGAGATAGGTGTACATATTGCCGATGTATCACATTATATCATAACAGATTCGGCTTTAGATAAGGAAGCTTTTGATCGTGGAACTTCGGTTTATTTGGTGGATAGGGTTATCCCGATGCTGCCGGAACGCTTGTCAAATGGTTTATGTTCCTTACGTCCTAACGAAGACAAACTTTGCTTTTCGGCGGTTTTTGAAATAGACGAAAAAGCAAATATCATCAACGAATGGTTTGGTAAAACGGTTATCAACTCCAACAGGCGTTTTACTTATGAGGAAGCCCAGGAAGTTATAGAAAACAAACAAGGCGATTTTAGCAGCGAAATATTGAAGTTGAATGAGCTGGCCTATATACTACGCGACGGCAAATTTAAAAACGGCGCTATCAGCTTTGAAACTACCGAGGTTAA
>DHIR01000021.1:29315-41671 GCA_002403905.1 Mucilaginibacter sp. UBA4741 | reverse complement strand
TTTTTAATCGCACAACACGTTATTTACTACTATGCTGAGCATAAGAATTTCTATGAACACAACATAGGAAGCATAAGATCAAAAAAAACTTTGAGGGTCGCATTTTAAGCTGCTTATCGTTATAACCAAATCTAACTTTAAAAAACAAATTTCACAATTAGCAAAATTCTTAAATCGGTTCATCCAAAATCTGCACATTTGCATATCTTCACATCTGCACATCAAAAAAAATGACACCCAACCAGGCCCTGCAAAAATATTTTGGATACAGCGAGTTCAGGCATGAGCAGGAAGCCATTATAGAACATGTTTTAAGCGGCGGGGACGTTATGGCGCTAATGCCAACGGGTGGTGGTAAATCACTATGCTATCAACTGCCTGCCGTGCTATTAAATGGACTAACCATAGTTATATCTCCATTAATTGCATTGATGAAGGACCAGGTGGATAGCCTGAACGTTGCCGGTATACCCGCCGCGTTTTTAAACTCGTCACAAAGCCCGGACGAGCAGAGCCGAATCATTGCCAAACTAAACAGCAACCACATAAAACTTTTATACCTGGCACCCGAGCGCCTGTTTGGATCAGGCAATAAGCTGGTTGATTTTTTAAGATCGCTGCCCGTACCCGTTGCGCAAATAGCTATTGACGAAGCGCATTGTATATCGCATTGGGGGCATGATTTCCGTCCTGAATATTTAATGCTGGCGGGATTGAAGGACCATTTCCCCAACATCCCTGTTATAGCCCTTACCGCCACTGCCGATAAGTTGACGCAGAAGGATATTTTGGAGAAATTAAATCTAAAGAACCCGGCGATATTTATATCATCCTTTAACCGGGCTAATATAACTTACCGCGTTAACCCCAAAAGAAACAGCTTCGATCAGCTACTTGATTTTTTGGAAAATAGAAAAGATGAGTCGGGCATTATATATTGCTTGTCGCGTAAATCGGTTGAGGCATTGGCCGTTGATCTGAAAGCGCAAGGTTATTCTGCCGAGGCTTATCATGCCGGTTTGGACAATGCACTAAAGGCAAGAAATCAGGAAGCTTTTTTGCGCGATGATGTAAAGATCATTGTGGCGACTATTGCATTCGGGATGGGTATCAATAAATCAAACGTGCGGTACGTGGTGCACATGGATATGCCCAAAAACATTGAAGGCTATTACCAGGAAACGGGCCGGGCCGGGCGTGATGGTTTGGAATCGTCAGCTTTGCTTTTTTATTCGCCGGGTGATGCCATCAAGTTAAAAAGCTTTGTAAGCATTGATGGTGATGCAGAGCAAACGCAGATCATGCTGAGCAAGCTCAATGATATGGCTAAGTATTGCCAGTTACCAACTTGTCGCCGTAAATATTTATTAAATTATTTTGATGAACAAGCGCCTGATCATTGTGGATCATGCGATGTTTGTTTGAGCGAGATCACCAAGTTTGATGGGACGTTGATAGCTCAGAAAGCATTATCTGCAGTATTTAGGTTAAAGGAGCGTTTTGGCAGCACTTACGTGATAGACTTTTTACGCGGATCAAAAAACGAAAAGATCCGCGAAGAGCATAAAGCACTAAAAACCTACGGCGTAGGCAAGGACCTAAGCAAAGCCGACTGGCAGCGCTACCTGCGCGAGTTAGTCGCCTTGGGCTACCTGCAATTTACCGAAACAGAATACCCTGTTTTACAACTAACTCAAAAAAGCCACGCTGTTTTAAAAGGGTTAGAAATAGTTGAATTGATAGCTACTCAAACACTGGAGGAAAAATCAACCGAAGCCTTACCTTTTGAAAACGATTTACTAAGCATATTAAAAAACACCCGCCGCGATATTGCCTTACACGAAAACGTACCGGCGTACATCATTGTATCAGATGCTACGTTGATGGAAATTGCCACCTACCTGCCGCAAAGCTTGGATGAGCTGCGGTTTATATCAGGTTTTGGCGATGTTAAGCTGGCGCGATATGGCCGCGAGTTTTTAGAGCCGGTTAAAACTTATGCTCACGAGCGTGGTTTAAACTCAAAGATTACCCAGAAAAGTAAAAAGCGCGAGCGCAAAGCTAAAACCGACCGCGTAAGCACACCACGCGGCAGCGATACCCGCCAGGCAAGTTTAGAACTTTATCAAAAGGACAAAACCATCGCCGAGATAGCCACCGAGCGCGGACTTTCAGTATCGACAGTCGAGAGCCATTTGAGCCACTTTGTGCAATCTGGCGAGTTGGATGTGCTGGAAATGGTGCCGTCTGATAAGATGCCCGCCATACAGGATGCAATTGAAAGTTACGGTGCTGATAGGCTGGCACCACTAAAAGAAATATTGGGTGCTGATTTTAGCTATGGCGAAATTAAAGCCGTATTGGGTTGGATGAATAGAAATCAATAACTTTACTGTACCACTATGCGCGATCAGACTTACGAAGTTTTAAAAACTTCGTAAGTCTTTGAATAATGTAACATGACAACTACGGAACAACTATACCAACTATACCAACAACACCCGGTTATCACTACCGATACCCGCAAAATAGCGCACGGTAGTATATTCTTTGCCCTAAAAGGCGCTCAATTTGATGCCAACACTTTTGCTAAACAAGCAATTGAAGCTGGCGTGGCGTATGCAGTGGTTGATAATCCCGAGTATAAATACAATGACCAATGCCTTTTGGTTGCCGATGTGCTAACCACTTTGCAGGACCTGGCGCGTTATCATCGTAAACAATTAACCATCCCGGTTATTGGGCTTACGGGAACTAATGGCAAAACCACTACCAAGGAGTTGATCAACGCCGTGTTATGGCAACATTTTAATACGCTGGCTACACAAGGTAATTTGAACAACCATATCGGTGTACCATTAACTATTTTAAGCATCAATGCATCGCACCAAATGGCGGTTATTGAAATGGGCGCTAATCATATTAAAGAAATTGAATTGCTTTGCAGCATAGCGCAGCCAACACATGGCTTGATTACTAATGTGGGTAAGGCCCATTTGGAAGGTTTTGGCAGCATTGAAGGAGTGAAGATTGCCAAAGGGGAGTTGTATGACTGGCTGGCTACAGCCCCCCAGCCCCCTAAAGGGGGAGTTTTTGAAACGCTAGGTGGTGGCGTTGCTTTTATAAATAGCAATAATTCTGTTTTAATGGAGATGGCTGCTTTGCGCAAGTTTGCTATTCCGCCGGTGTTTTATGGGGATGCTATTGACGATTTGGTAAGCGGTGAGATCACAGAGAATGCGCCGTTACTTTCTTTGGAGTGGACCAATAACAGTTCGGGCGAAAGTTATGCGGTTAAAACTCAATTAACGGGTGCTTATAATTTGGATAATATATTAGCGGCAATTTGCATGGGCGTTTATTTTAAAATGCCGGTTAAAGAGATCAATGCCGGGATTGAAGGCTATCAGCCTAAAAACAACCGCTCGCAAATTGTGCAGACGGCTACTAACACCCTGATCTGCGATTATTATAATGCTAACCCAAGCAGTATGATGGTGGCTATTGAGAATATTGGCAAAATAACAGCTAGCCGAAAAGTTTTGATCTTAGGTGATATGTTTGAAATGGGTGCAGAAGCTGCTGCTGAACATAAAGCGGTTATAGAAAAAGCGTTGGCTACAAAAGTTGATGAACGAATATTTATCGGCAAAGAATTTCAACATGCCTTTTCAACTATGGACCATCGACCATCGACTATGGTCTACTTAACCGCCGAGGATGCGATAGCTGGGTTGAAGGCTAATCCTATAAAAAAATCAACTATACTGATTAAAGGGTCAAGAGGTATGGCTTTGGAGCGGTTGGTGGAGTTGTTTTAATTAGCATTACGCTATCTGTAAACATCGTCCCGCTCTTGGTCGCGGAGGTCCCTTATTTTTTCCTTGAGTGGCTGTTGCATTGCCATCCTGGGCGAAGGACTCCATACAGCGAGTCATTAGCAACTACCAAATGCGTAGCCTTGCTTCATATTGTATTCTAGGTTTAGCATATATATCGAGCTGATGGCTCTTGATGAATAAATAGCAAGTCCCAGCTGAGTTTTCAACCGGCGCTTTCCTTTATAAATGGCAAGACCATTAAAGGGAAACATTTCATCATCTTAACTGTACTACATTATATAAACTACAGTTATGAAAAATTTAGCAAAAATATTTATCCTGATAATAGCGGTTGCTTTTGCATCGCCTAAAACATACGCGCAGGTACATGTGGGCCTTTCTATAAGAATAGGACCGCCACCTTTACCGATTTACGTGCAGCCCGAATGCCCGGTGGATGGCTATTTATGGGAGCCCGGTTATTGGGCTTATGATAATATTGATGGCTATTATTGGGTGCCCGGTGTATGGGTAGCGCCACCTTATGCCGGTTTATTATGGACGCCTTCTTACTGGGGATATAGTGGCGGCTATTACTTATTCCACACAGGATATTGGGGCCCACATGTTGGTTTTTATGGCGGCATCAACTATGGTTACGGCTATCCGGGCGAAGGATTTTATGGCGGGGGATGGAGCGGGCGCTCATTCCGTTATAACACAGCCGTATTTAATGTTAACCGAACGGTGATCCATAATACTTATGTTGACCGTACCGCGATTCGTAACGGGGGCAGCCGTGCCAGCTTTAACGGGCCCGGGGGCATTAACAGGCAGCCCCGCCCTAACGAGCGCCGGTTTATGAGCGAGCGCCATATACAACCAACGCATACGCAATTATCACATCAACAAATGGCTGGCAGGAATCCTTCGCAACGACTTTCTGCAAATCATGGGCGACCTGCTACACCTGCAATGAACAGGGTTAACTCTCGTATCAGCTCACCGGCGCATAGGGCAACCAATGCAGCAGCCGGAAGACCAAATCAGGCAACAACGCACCGCCCGGCAAATCAACGTACAAATATAAATCACGAAACAAACAGGGGCCGTGTACCCAATATGGGTACAAACAGGCAGCAACATATACAACAACCGCGTCAAGAGCAACATATGCAACGCCAGATGCAGCAGCAACGCATGCAACAACCCCGCAATATGCCGCAACAACACATGCAGCAACAAATGCAACCACAACGTATGGGCGGTGGTGGCGGTGGTGGCGGTGGTGGCGGTCAACCACATGGTGGTGGCGGCGGCGGCGGACAACCCCATGGAGGTGGCGGTGGTGGCGGTCAACCACATGGCGGTGGCGGTGGCGGCGGACAACCACATGGCGGTGGCGGCGGTGGCGGAAATGGCCATCGTCCATAACCTACAAAACAAAAAGCCGGTCTGAAATTTCAAACCGGCTTTGTTATATATCTTGTTTCTTGACTCTCTCCAATTTAATTCATCCTATACGGCGCAATCAAATAAAATTCGGGTATCTGTACATCAAAAACTGCGTTATCCATCAGGCGCATCATTTGATATTCGCCTTTCATGCTGCCCATATCTGTTTTAAGGTTACAACCTGATACATACTCGTGCGAGCTACCCGGCTCTATTACCGGCTGCAGGCCAACCACACCTTCTCCCTCCACTTCGCGCTTAGCTCCGTTCGAATCAAATATATGCCAATGGCGGCTCATCAGGCGTACAGCATAGCTACCCATGTTCTCTATATTTACTTTATATGCAAACATAAAATGATCGTTTGCCGGGTTTGAATATTCCGGCTGGTAAATGGTTTCTATCGAAACCTTAACTCCTTCAGTTATAAAAGTAACCATTAGATAAGTATCGTTTAATTCAAATGTAAACTCATCAACTCAAAAATTAAGCCATATTAATGGCATAATTTTCAGCAATATATATTTTTTTATATAAAAGCGAAAAAACTAAAATGTTAAATCTCTACAGTAGATACGGAATTATCGAACCTTGGGTTGTGTTCGATCTCATGTAAAATGTCTTCCAGTTCCTCAAAAGTACCGGCTGTAACTAGTTTCATGCGGTATTCTTTGAAATTATCAATCCCCTTAAAATAGTTAGCATAGTGCCTGCGCATCTCGAAAACTCCGGTTTTAGGGCCTTTCCACTCTATTGATTTTACCAGGTGGGTACGGCAGGCATCAATACGCTCGGCAAAGGTTGGTTTGTCCAGGTGTTCGCCTGTTTTAAAGTAGTGTTTAATTTCTCTAAATATCCACGGGTAGCCAATAGCGGCCCTGCCAATCATCATGCCATCTACGCCATATTCCATGCGCCAGGCTGCCGCTTTTTCAGGCGAATCAATATCGCCATTACCAAAAATGGGTATTTCTATCTGCGGATTTTTCTTTATCTCGCGTATTAGCGACCAATCTGCCGAGCCTTTATACATTTGCGCACGGGTGCGGCCATGTATGGTTAGGGCTTTTATGCCTACATCCTGCAAGCGCATGGCAACTTCCTGTACGTTCCTGGTATTATCGTCCCAGCCTAGGCGGGTTTTTACGGTAACGGGTAAATGAGTAGCCTCTACAACCGCTTTGGTCATGGCTACCATTTTATCAATATCCTGCAATAAACTTGCGCCCGCACCACGGCAAGCCACGTTTTTTACCGGGCAGCCATAATTTATGTCGATCAGATCAGGGCCTGCTTGCGATGATATTTCTGACGCTTCGCGCATGTGCTCAATATCACTGCCGAATATCTGGATACCTATAGGGCGTTCGTACTCAAAAATATCCAGTTTTTTACGGCTCTTGGCAGCATCACGAATCAATCCTTCAGACGAGATAAACTCTGTGTACATCATATCCGCGCCGTGCTGTTTGCATACGTAACGGAAAGGCGGATCGCTCACATCTTCCATCGGTGCCAGCAGCAGCGGGAATTCTCCTAAATCAATATTTCCTATTTGTACAGACATGGCTTATCTTTAAGCGCTACAAAAGTACAATTTTTAAGCCAAATGACATTAATCGCTAATAAACACTATCATCCGTCCCTACAATTTGTAATTTTTATTGCCATAACTATAGGTGTTATTGGCGGGGGCTATTTAATTGGGGCCGCCGCTGTTATTGCCTTGTATGGGGTGGATGCGTTAATGGATATTGCCCGGCTTAACCTGGCTAGCCCCGCTACAGTTAATGCTTTGTGGGTGCTGCAAATTATTAGTACAACAATACCAATTATAGCCGCATCGCTTATTTTCGCCATTTGGGTGGTAAAAGATCCGCAGCAATATATAAGGCCCTCGTTTAAGTTCCCGGCGTTGTTATGGGTTATTGTTTTTTGTGTGATGGTAATATCTACCCCATTAATTGAGTGCTTGAGCAATTTTAATCAAAAAATGGTATTTCCACATTTTTTAGATGGATTGCAAAGATGGATGCGCGAAACCGAGAACCAGGCCGAAAAACTAACCGCGGTATTACTGCAAATGAAAACCATTAGCAGCATGATATTTAAGCTGGTAGTGGTTGGCCTGCTTACCGCTATTGTTGAAGAGTTTATGTTTAGGGGATGCATACAAACCATTTTTACCAAATGGACAAACAACGCGCATGCTGCTGTATGGATAACCGCAGCATTAT
Organism: Mucilaginibacter sp. UBA4741; assembly: GCA_002403905.1. Lineage (GTDB taxonomy): Bacteria > Bacteroidota > Bacteroidia > Sphingobacteriales > Sphingobacteriaceae > Mucilaginibacter. The sequence continues at coordinate 34,158 of DHIR01000021.1, read as the reverse complement.
TCAGCGCTTTCCACATGGAGTTTTTTGGCTTTTTACCGCGGATGTTCCTGGGTGTGCTATTTGGTTATTTTGTGGTTTGGAGCGGCAGTGTGTGGCCGGCCGTATGGGCGCATTTTATTAATAATGGCACCGCCGTTATTGTAAGTTACCTGTATCAAAATAAAATGATAAAGGTTAACCCGGATGATCAGCATATATTTAATTATGGCAGCTACCTTTTTAGCCTGATAATTGTTTTATTTTTGTTGTATCTGTACCGTATTATCGCAACGGGCAAGCAAAAAATGCCCATATTATAAAATGGAGAAGAACTGGATCAAGATTTTTGCTTCGACTGATTTTTACCAATCAGAAATTGTAAAACAGGTGCTGTGCGAGCACCAAATTGATGCGGTATTATTAAATAAACAAGCTTCATCACACCGCGATTCTGGCGATGTTGAGGTTTATATACACCAACAGGATTTTAGTACCGCTATTGAACTAATGATCCTGAACCAACTTTAAAGTATGAGACCATCATGAGCTATCGCTTAAAAACCAAAATAAATCCAGCTCATGATAGCTTCATTACCATTAAAAAACAAATATACCAATGAAAATTCGTGCCATAACGGGCTTCTTTTTTATTATTGTGATGCTCGCCTCCGTTTTACTGGATCATTATGTATTCGGGGTGTTTTATTTATTGTTAAGCGGTTTTGCTTTGTGGGAGTTTTATGGCCTGGTAAAGCAAGCCGGCATTAAACCCGATAAACTAACCGGCCTTTTAAACGGCGCTTTCATATACATCGTTTTCGCATTGGTTACTTATAATTCTGATTATCATAAACTAATATTCTTGCTGCCAATTACATTAAGCGCCGTATTTATACAGGAGTTATTTAAAAAACACGCCTCGCCCTTTACCAATATTGCTTACACATATTTAGGGCTGATATTTACTATTATACCTTTTACATTTTTTCATGCGCTGGCTTACGTTGGCGGTACGTTTAACTTTCATTTCCCGATGGCATTTTTGCTGTTGCTTTGGGCCAATGATACAGGGGCGTATTTGGTAGGCAGTAAATTTGGCCGTACTAAGTTATTCGAGCGCCATTCGCCTAAAAAAACATGGGAAGGTTTAATCGGTGGTATATTGATCACTGCATTAGCAGCTTATATCATCAGTTTATATTATACCGATATATCTTTGGAACATTGGATATGGATAGGCGTACTCATCAGTTGCTTTGGCACCACAGGCGATCTGATAGAATCTATGTTTAAACGCAGCATTGATGTTAAAGACTCGGGCGGCATATTGCCGGGCCATGGCGGACTGCTGGACCGATTTGATGGATTATTAATTGCCGCGCCAATTGTATATGCTTATCTATACTTCATTGTAAATTCGTAATTTTGCCTTTATGAAAAAAATGACTTTCCACAAAGAGGGATATACCTCGCTTGCGCTGTGTATCTTATTCATCTTTGTTTTAAATGCAGCCATTCAGTTTTACTTCCCCCAGGCAATTTTTATAAAATGGATAATTTACATCCTATCATTCGCGCTGTTTGTAATCATTGTGCAGTTTTTCCGCAACCCTCATTTTGATATTACGCAGGATGATAAAGTTGTACTATGCCCTGCAGACGGCAAGGTGGTAGTGATTGAAGAAACCACCGAAACCGAATATCTAAAAGATAAACGCATACAGATCTCTGTTTTCATGTCGCCCATAAACGTGCATGTTAACCGCAACCCAATAAGTGGCGTGGTTAAATATTTTAAATATCATCCGGGCAAATATTTGGTAGCCTGGCACCCAAAATCATCAACCGAAAATGAGCGTACCACCGTTGTTACAGAGAACAGCGCAGGCACACCGGTACTATACAGGCAAATTGCAGGCGCTTTGGCCCGCCGTATTGTTTGGTATGTAAAAGAGGGTGATAAGGTTGAGCAAGGCGATCAGTTTGGGTTCATTAAATTTGGCTCAAGGGTTGATTTGTTTTTACCACTAGGCTCAAAAATAAACGTAGAAATTGGCGAGGTTGTTAAAGGCGGAGTTACTGTAATAGCAGAACTGCCTGCATAGCCCCCTGCCCCCTGAAAGGGGAGCAGTTATAGATATCTAAACAAGGGATAGTCGGTTGGCTATTCCTTGTTTGTGCACGCTGTCACGACTAAAATGAGGAATCTATACAATTGCTATTTGCGCATGTATAGATTTCTCACTACCGTTCGAAATGACAAAAAGGGTTAAATCAGGCCCACAAAAAAGCCTTCCTTGTTTTGCAAGAAAGGCTTTTATATTGTTACCTCTTAATTTCCCTTTCAGGGGGTTATGCGGCTTAAACTCTTTTTGATTTGATACGAGCTGCTTTACCTGTAAGGGCACGCAGGTAGTATAGTTTAGAGCGACGTACTTTACCGTGGCTGTTAACTTCTAATTTATCAATATTTGGTGAGTTGGCAGGGAAAATACGCTCAACGCCTATTCCGTTTGAAACTTTACGTACGGTAAATGTTTCAGACACACCAACACTGTTACGTTGGATAACCACACCTTGGTAAACCTGGATACGTTCCTTGGTTCCTTCTTTAATTTTATAATGAACACTTACAGTATCACCCGCTTTAAATGACGGAAACTTGTTAATTGTTACTGTTTGCTCTTCTACAAATTTTACTAAATCCATGATTTTAAGCTCTAAACGCGATTTTTAAACCGTAAAAATCGGATTGCAATTATAGGGATTATTTTTCGAAATTAAAAGTGCATTTTAAAAAATTCCACAATTTGTTTTTTGTTAACAAAAATGAAAGGAAATATAACCCACTAGGCGCAAAGACAGACGCAAAGTATTGCGTCTCTACATAATGTCCGGCCTGCGTTGCTTGGTACGCTCTACCGCTTGCTCAAAGCGCCATTTTTCAATTTCGGGTGTGTTGCCGCTTAATAATATATCGGGCACTTTATGGCCGTTCCAATCGGCCGGGCGAGTGTAAACTGGCGCGTCCAGCAAGCCATCCTGGAAAGAGTCAGACAGGGCCGATGTTTCATCAGATAATACACCGGGTATCAACCGCACTACCGCGTCAACTACAATAGCAGCAGGCAATTCGCCGCCGGAAAGCACATAATCCCCGATCGATATTTCGCGGGTAACAAATATGTCGCGTATGCGTTGGTCAATCCCTTTATAGTGGCCGCAAAGTATAATAATATTTGTTTTGATAGATAGCTGGTTAGCTATAGACTGGTTAAGCGTTTCTCCATCAGGCGACATGAATATTATTTCATCATAATCACGCTTGGCTTTTAAGGCTTCAATACATTTGGCAAATGGCTCAATGGTCATAACCATCCCACTGCCGCCACCATACGGATAATCGTCAACACTTTTTTGTTTACCTGTCGAGTACTCGCGCAGGTTATGTACTACAATTTCGGCAATGCCTTTTTTTTGCGCACGTTGTAAAATAGAATGAGCAAAAGGGCTTTCTAACAAACCGGGCAATACAGTAATGATATCAAAACGCATGGGGCAAAGGTAGAAAATAGTGATTAGAGATTGGTGATTAGGCTTTGAATTGTTTTTTTGCACAACTCCATTCTACTAACTCTGTTTTGCAATCAGCAATGTTTTTCAATTCTTTTTTTATTAACTCAATTTGCCAATCAGGTATTGTTTTATCATTTAGGGACAAGCTGTTTTCTTTGTTTTCGGCTTCCATATAATCGATTTAAAAAATGAATTTAAATTTAATATTATCAACTATCCTTTCCAATCCGGCAATGCGGGTATATGGCATTGTATTACCCAATGATGGCCAAAGGGGTCTTTCAATTCGCCCTGGCGGTAGCCGTATTCGTAATCTGTAACCGGCGATATAATGGTAGCGCCAGCTGCAATAGCCTGGTTGAATACGCCATGTACATCGGCCGTAAATAAACCAATAGTTACCGTACTGGTATCAAATATCTCGGGGCTTACCTTTGCGGGGCTTGTCGGCATCATTTCGTGCAAGTGGAACGTGGCACCGTCTATCATAAACTCGGCTACGTGCATGGTTCCATCATCATTATTCAGTCGCCAGTTTTCAACTGCGCCAAAGGCATTTTTGTAAAAATCAATATTGGTTACACCCTTATTAATGGTAAGCAGCGGGGCAAAAGCGGTCTTTGTCTCCATAGTTAATCTGTATCTTCTAAGATAAATATATCCTCAACAGGTTTGCCAAATACCCGCGCAATTTTTAGCGCCAGCACGGTTGACGGCACATACCGGTTACTCTCTATAGTATTTATGGTTTGGCGCGATACACCTATCAGGTCGGCCAAATCTGCCTGGGTTATGTTTTTTATGGCGCGCTCTATACGGATGTTGTTTTTCATAGCGTGTCCTCTTTAATCAACCGGCTATTGCGATACAGCTTCCATCTAAACAATAGGATGAAAAATACCAGCGGCAGCCATAAATTAACCCTCAGAATATCCATAGCATCATACCCCTTGGTAAACGTAAGGCTGATTATCAACACCAAATAATTAAAACAGATTGCCCACTGCAATGAGTCCAGCCTCAATTGTGTGATCTGTTCATCTTCGATCTTTTCTTTTGAAAAAGCAATCATTAAAAGCCCAATAACCATCGACAATGCGGTTGCTATATAAAAAATATGCGAACCATTAAAAAGACTGATGTCGCTATTGTCAAATTGAACATGCATCATCTTTTTGATGATAAAGATAGGCTGATTAACAAGGAATAAAGCTATCCCCCAATATTTACACCAATGCGGAAATAAAAAACGTGTTTTCATAATTTGTAAAGTTTAATTTACCAAATG
>DHIR01000021.1:28868-29067 GCA_002403905.1 Mucilaginibacter sp. UBA4741 | reverse complement strand
TATTTTTTAAATCCGAAACAAAAGAGCCAAGAAATAAGGTTTTGCTCATTCTTGGCTCTTGATTCTTAACTCTTGACTCTGCCCTTAATCCAAATAAATATCCAACAACCCTTCCGGCAAATCAACGGTTACAATTTCTTTAACCACATCAATACCAACTATGATCTCTTCGTTAAGCGGGAAAAGCACTTCGCAGTTT
>DHIR01000021.1:0-28726 GCA_002403905.1 Mucilaginibacter sp. UBA4741 | reverse complement strand
AGCGGGAAAAGCACTTCGCAGTTTTTGTAGGTTACGGCGGCAATTAATTGTTGAGGATATTCATGTATAGCGGCTATCTTACCCAGCTCACCTTCGTTTTCATCAACAGCGGTAAAATCTATCAGGTCCTTTAGGGTGAAATCACTTTTTTTCTTTTTAGGCTTTAGTTTATTGGGCAGGTAAACATCTTTTTTTACCAATGGTGACGCTTTCTCAATAGTATCAACATCTTCCAGGTACATATAGGCCTGGCCGTTTTGATGATATTTAACCGACTCCACAAAAAATGGAGCCAACTTTCCGGCTATCTCCACAAAAATGGCGTTAAAGTCTATATTGTCCAATCCGTCAAAGTCTACATACATTTGTATTTCGCCTTTAAGTCCTTTGGTTTTTAGTATACTACCTATGCGGAAACAGTCTTCAATTTTCATTATAAATGTGTTTAAATAACAATGGCGAAGAACCTATCGGTTGCTTCGCCATTATATAAGTTTTTCGTCGCTAAATTACTCAGCGCTATCAGCTTCTGCAGCCGGAGCTTCTGTTTCAGCAGCAGGTGCTTCTTCAGTAGCAGCTTCAGCAACTGGTGCTTCTTCAACTTCTGCTACAGTAACTGGTGCTTCTGCTGCTTCAGCAGCCGGAGTTTCTTCAACTTCTGCAACCGGTGCTTCTTCTTCAACTTCTTCAGCAGGAGGAGTGTATTTTGCAGCAATAGCGGCAGCTTTATCTTCCTTCTTCTTAGCTTCAGCAATTAACGCGGCTTTGCGGGCTGTATCTTTAGCTGTATTTAAGTCTGATTTTTTACCGGTGATCTTACCATCTTTTTGATCTAACCATTCAGCAAATTTTGCTGCAGCCTGATCTTCGGTTAAAGCACCTTTTTTTACACCGCCTTGTAAGTGTTTTTTGTACATAACACCTTTGTAAGCAAGTATAGCACGACAAGTATCTGTTGGTTGTGCACCATCATTAACCCAGTTAAGGGTTTTGTCGAAGTTAATGTCAATAGTTGCAGGGTTTGTGTTTGGGTTATATGAACCCAAACGCTCAATAAAGCGTCCGTCACGCGGAGCACGAGCGTCTGCTACTACAATGTAATAAAAAGGTTTACCCTTTTTACCATGTCTTTGCAATCTGATTTTAGTTGCCATGTTTATTTTAAAATTATGTGTTCAACATTCCCCCGGAGTTTATTTCAGCGGGGACGCAAAGGTAGCAATATAATTCAAAATAAAAAATTCAAAATTCAAAAGCCTTTTCTAACATAAAACCCTGAAATTTACCGGCATGAACAAATTAAGTATCGCCATAGATATGGACGAGGTTATTGCCGACCCAATTGATAAATTTATAACCATTTATCAGCAGGAACACGGTTATGATTACACCCTTGAGCAAATGCACGGCAAGGAGTTTAGAGAATTGCTGCCGCCCGAATTGGACCATACCCTGCGCGAATACATTAACCGTAAAGGTTTCTTTAGGGATCTGAAAGTAATAGCCGATAGCCGCGAGGTTATTGAAGAGTTAACTAAAAAGTACGATGTGTTTATTGTATCAGCAGCGACAGAGTTCCCTAACTCGTTAGAAGATAAGCAGGCCTGGCTGGGCGATCATTTCCCTTTTATATCCTGGACCAATATTATGTTTTGCGGCTACAAGATTGTGAATACTGATATCATGATAGATGACCGCACCAAAAACTTTACCCGTTTTAACGGCCGTAAGCTTTTGTACACATCGCCACATAACTTACTGTTAACCGGGTACGAACGTGTAAATAGCTGGAAGGAAGTAGCGGAGAAGTTGTTGTAGTTTTGAGTGATGAGTTTTAAGTTTTGAGTTAAAAATTACTTGCTCAAAACTCATCACCCATAACTCAAAACTGTTATAAAGAAAGCATTTCTACAATACGTATAAACTCCGCATTAACATCTTGATGATATTTAACTGATTGACCAAGCGGAGTAAATGCAATGTCGTCATGTATAAGGCCTACCATTTCGCCGGTATGGCCGGCCATTAATGCCTCAACAGCAGCCACGCCTAAGCGACTTGCCAGTACTCTATCCATACAAGTTGGTTTACCGCCGCGCTGGATGTGGCCCAATACAGATACACGGGTATCGTAGTTCGGATAGCGCTCCATTATGACACGGCCAATCTCGAAAGCACCACCCGGCTCATCACCCTCGGCAACCATAACAATTTTTGATGTTTTATCTTTGCGGCCTCTTTCCAGTCTTTCAAACAAAGCGTTCAGATCAGACTTGGTTTCGGGCACCATAATAGCTTCGGCACCTACACCCATGCCGGTACGCAGGGCAATCATGCCCGAGTCGGCCCCCATTACCTCGACAATAAACAGCCTGTCGTGCGATTCGGCTGTTTCCCTAATCTTATCAACTGCTTCAATTACCGTATTAATAGCGGTATCATAACCTATGGTAAAATCAGACCCGCGCAAGTCATTATCTATTGTACATGGCACAGCTATAACAGCAATATCCGGGTACTCTTCATTAAATTCTTTAACTCCAATTATGGTACCATTGCCACCAAGGGCAACTAATGCTTGTATATTGTTTTTCTTAAGCTGCTCATACGCCAGTTTGCGGCCTTGGGGGCTTTTAAACTGTTCGCTTCGCCCTGTTTTTAACATGGTGCCACCACGTTGTATAATATTTGATACCGACTTTGTACCCATTGGGATGATCTCGCCATTTATCATTCCCTCAAAACCATGACGGATACCGGCAACTTCAATATTATAATATATAGCTGATCGCACAACCGCCCTAATAGCGGCATTCATTCCTGGAGAGTCACTACCGGACGTAAAAAGTCCTATTTTTTTTATCGGGGTCATTGTAATTATTGGCAGATGTTTTTATTCTTTTCGCGGCAAAATTTTCTGGTCATCTTGCCGTTTGCGCCGCAAATTTACATTATTTTTTGCCTTGTTGTGCACTTTGATAAGCTGTAATTCCACTATCTAAAAATTTTAAATAGCTATTTACATCATAATCAGCCGGCGAAGGGGGGATAGTTTTGCCATTTTTGTCGGCAAGCATATTACCATCACTATCCAGCAACACATAAAATGGCTGCGAGTTGGCGTTAAACCGTGAAGCTTCCAGATCGCTCCATTTACCGCCCAAAGTGGTTATCTTTTTTCCGCTGTAGGTTGATGTAAAGTAATCCGCAGGATCAAGCGCCGCTTTGTCATCAACCACTAACTGTAATAACACGTAATCGTTTTTTAACCGCTTAAACACTTCGGGGTCAGACCATACATTGGCCTCCATTTTACGGCAGTTAACACAGTTAAAACCGGTAAAGTCTATCATTATTGGTTTATGCAATTCTTTTGATACTTGCAGGGCCTGGTCATAATCATACCATGCATCCAATCCGCGTGTTTTAATGCGGGTGTAGTTGCCCTCATATTTTTTTACAAGGGATGATTGTTTGGGTGCCGCTCCGTTTGGGTTATTACCACCATCGGGTATTTGCGAAAGATCAAAATCCTGCGTAGCCATAGGTGGCAAAAACGCGCTGATTGATTTTAACGGCGCTCCCCATAAACCCGGTATCATATAAAACACAAATGCGAAGACTATTACCGATAAAAAGAAACGCGGTACAGAAACATAGTCCGTAACACTATCATGCGAAAACCTGATCTTGCCTAAAAGGTAAAGACCCAATAGTACGCCCAGCGCTATCCAAATGGATAAGAATATCTCGCGGTCAAACCAGTTCCAATGGTAAGCCAGATCCACATTTGATAAAAACTTTAAAGCGAAAGCTATCTCCAAAAAGCCCAGTACAACCTTTACTGTATTTAACTATCCGCCCGATTTTGGCAGTGATTTTAAAGCCGAAGGGAATAATGCGAAAATAGTAAACGGCAATGCCAGCGCTAATGAAAAGCCAAACATGCCAACTGCCGGGGCAATCCTGTCGCCTTTTGATGCGGCATCAACCAATAAAGTACCAATAATAGGGCCGGTGCATGAAAATGATACTACCACCAATGTGGCAGCCATAAAGAATATGCCGGCAATGCCCCCTTTATCAGAGTTTTGATCAAGCTTGTTACCTAATGATGCTGGTAAGGTGATTTCAAAAGCACCCAAAAATGATATCCCAAATACCACTAGCAGCAGGAAGAAGAAGATATTAAATATGCCGTTTGTTGCCAGCTCATTCAAAGCAGACGAGCCAAACACAGCGGATATTAAAACCCCTAAAGCAACGTATATAACTATGATGGATAAGCCGTAAATCAGCGAATCTCTTATCCCCTTTGCCCGGTTACCTGCCTTTTTGGTAAAGAAACTAACGGTTAATGGCAATAAAGGATAAATACATGGCATTATAACTGCCAGGAAACCACCAATAAAACCGGCTATAAAAATATCCCAAAGGGTTTTTGGTTTTTCTTTTGCGGGAGCAGATACGGTTATTTTGGCTTTCTCAACAGTTACCTGTTGTGCCTTTTTCCGCGTGGCAATACTATCAGCAGCCGTGGGTATGCTGGTGAAAGTTACTCCGCTAGTATCTGCTTGTGCTTTAGCGGTATTTATTCCGACAACAAAAAACACCATCGCTACCAGCGATATTAAGAATATGGCTTTAGTGAAAAAGCTTTTAGCAGCTGTTATCATATTATTATTTACCTAACGGGATAGAAAAATTCACATCATCAGGTGGCAGGCATTTCATGTCATTACAGGTCATGTACTCCAATTGGCCTTTAATAGCCGTAACCTTTGGAGATTTTAATTTAATTTTTTGCTGAAAAACAACCTCGTTTTCAAAATAGCTTACGTCCATATTAAACGCTTTTTCAAACTTGGTTATCGGTTTTGGCTCGCTGGGTTTGCCAATCAATGTGTAATCTTTTGATTTAGCAAAGGTGAACGATGTTTTAATGGGCCCGCCATCTTTTACGTTCATAGAGTATATATGCCATCCGCCAGCTATTGATGCCTTTAAAAAAACGGTTACTTCTGTAGCGCTTGTTTTTTTAGCTGCATAGGCCCATTTAACCGGGGCCACTATTTGCGCGTAAGCGCCAAAACTGATGATTAAAGCGGCAGCAATTGCCAATAGTTTTTTCATATTATATACTTTATCTTATCGGATTTAATTATGCAAACAAACAGGTTATTCCTGTTTTCTTTTTGTAGCTGTTTTTATTTATTTAGAAATTCAATTTCTTTTAGGCTAAACTCCAATTCGTCGCCTTTATTATCCTTAATGACTAACAAACCTTTTTCTTTCACGCCAGTTATCTTGCCTTCAAAAACTCCATTTAATGTCTTAAAGCTCCTTTGCTCATTAAACCAATATAGTCGGCTTAAATAGGTATTCCTTACAAAATCTATTTTTCCTGCTTTTAGGTTAAGGTAATACGCTTCAATGTTGTTGCAAACCTCTGCTAATATAAATCGCAAATTGTAATCCTTCTGTAATATCTGTTTTACAGAGGCAGCATTGCTTGCGCCATCCGGAAAAACCTCCTGGTTAATATTGAGCCCTATACCAATTATGGCACTTTTTATTTGCTGACCCTGCAATAAGTTCTCAATTAACATTCCGCCTAATTTTTTATCGCCATAATAAATATCGTTGGGCCATTTTATTTTAAGCCCATCGCCCAATATCGGCCACAGCGCATCATAAACGCCCAAACTTATAGCGCGGGTAAGATCAAACTGATCTGCAACGGCTAAAAACGTGGGCTTTAATAATATGCTAAAAGTAAGATTTTTGCCCGGTTCACTGTACCATTGGTTGTTTTGCTGGCCCCTTCCGGCAAATTGTGTTTCTGCCATAATGACCGTTCCCTCCGGTACTGGCTTAGAATTTGACAATAAGTCTTTAAGGAAATTGTTGGTAGAGTCAACTTCTTTTAATGTCAGTAAATTTTGTCCAACAAATAATCCTGAAAATATGTTATTTTGCAATGTTATAATAATGATAAACTCAAAAACGTTCAAAACTAATTCTTTTTGATGGTAAAAAATAAAGTGATAAGTGAATCCGCTTACATTTCTGAATTAGCCATACAGGGCATACAGGAAAAAAAGGGTAACGACATTGTCAGGTTAGACCTTCGTAATCTACATAGTTCGGTGACAGACTACTTTGTGATATGTCATGCAGACTCGGCCACACAGGTTAAAGCAATTGCTAACAGTATTGAGGAAGAAGTATACAAGGCGCTAAAGCAGGACCCGTGGCGCAAAGAGGGCCTTGAATATGGCGAATGGATATTATTAGATTATATAAATGTAGTGATACATGTTTTCCGCACAGATAAGCGCGAGTATTATGGCGTAGAGGAGCTATGGGGCGATGCCGAGATTAAAAGTTATAAAAGCGCTTAATCACGCAGTAATAACTTATAAATGTTAATTATAAGTGAGATTTTAAATAGAGATGGAAGATAAAAAATTGGATAAACCAAAACCGATACGTAAAATACCTAATAAACGCGTTGCCCCTAAACCCCCTAAATTTAATTTTATGTGGTTATATGCTGTTGCTATAGCTACATTTTTGGGTGTAGCTTATTTTTCGGGCGGTAACGGTGGTACTTTAATTGATTTTAGACGGTTTGAAACAGAAATGCTTAAACCGGGTGATGTTGACTACGTTGAGGCCTATAAAAACGGCGATTATTTAGTTGCCGAAGTACACATTAAAAAAGACAGCTTAAAAAAACCACAATATGCCGAGGTTGTTAAAGCACAGCACTCTTTTGGTGTTACCGGTAACGAAGCCCAGTTTACTTTTACTGATGCATCATACGAAAGCTTAAAAAAATCTATTGATGACGCGCAAAAGGACGTGCCTGATGCAAAAAAGGTAAGCGTTAAATATGTACCGCATGACAGTCTTTTATCAAACGGTTTGGTACAAAGCGTTATCATGATCATTTTATTTGCCGGCGTGCTAATGTTTATTATGCGCCGCATGAGTGGTGGTGCAGGTGGCGGTCCAGGCGGCCAGATATTTAATATCGGCAAATCAAAAGCTACTTTGTTTGATAAAGAAGCGCAGGTGTCAGTAACATTTAATGATGTTGCCGGTTTAGAAGAAGCCAAGCAAGAGGTTATGGAGATTGTTGATTTCCTTAAAAACCCTAAAAAATATACTAACCTGGGTGGTAAAATACCTAAAGGGGCTTTATTGGTAGGCTCGCCGGGTACGGGTAAAACCTTATTGGCTAAAGCTGTTGCAGGCGAGGCCCAAGTGCCTTTCTTCTCACTATCAGGATCTGATTTTGTGGAGATGTTTGTGGGTGTGGGTGCATCGCGTGTGCGTGATCTGTTCCGCCAGGCTAAAGACAAAGCGCCATGTATTATTTTTATTGATGAAATTGATGCAATTGGCCGTGCCCGCGGTAAAAACAATATTGTAGGCGGTAATGATGAGCGCGAAAACACCTTGAACCAATTATTGGTAGAGATGGATGGTTTCGGTACAGACTCTGGTATTATCATCCTTGCGGCAACTAACCGTCCGGATGTACTGGACTCGGCATTATTGCGTCCCGGACGTTTTGATAGGCAGGTATCCATAGATAAACCCGATTTGATAGGCCGCGAGCAAATATTTAAAGTACACTTAAAACCGGTTAAACTGGCTGAGGGCGTTGACGCTAAAAAACTATCGGCACAAACTCCGGGATTTGCCGGTGCAGAAATAGCTAACGTTTGTAACGAGGCCGCCCTTATTGCTGCCCGTAAAAACAAAGAGGCTGTTGATATGCAGGATTTCCAGGATGCTATTGATCGTGTAATTGGCGGTTTAGAGAAAAAGAATAAGATCATATCTCCCGAAGAAAAACGCATTGTGGCTTACCACGAAGCAGGCCATGCTATTGCAGGCTGGTTTTTGGAGCATGCAGATCCGTTGGTTAAGGTATCTATCGTTCCGCGTGGCGTTGCAGCGTTGGGTTACGCACAATATTTACCTAAAGAGCAGTTTTTATACACCATTGAGCAGTTAGAAGATGGTATGTGTATGACCATGGGTGGCCGCGTTGCCGAGGATATTACTTTTGGTAAAATATCAACCGGTGCACAAAACGATTTGGAGCGCATAACCAAACTATCATACGCCATGGTTACTATTTATGGCATGAATGAGAAAGTTGGTAACGTATCTTTCAACGATACGCAAGGCGAATACCAGTTTAACAAACCATACTCAGAAAAAACATCAGAATTAATTGACAATGAAGTGCGTAACCAGATAAACGCGGTTTATGCACGTACCAAGCAATTACTTACTGAAAAGCGCGAGGGTTTGATCAAATTAGCTGATAAGCTGTTAGAAAAAGAAATATTGTTCCAGTCTGATTTGGAAGAAATATTGGGTAAACGTCCATTCGAACATCGTACTACTTATGATGAGTTTGTAAATGGCGCCGCCGAATCAAACCAGGAGCCTGCCGCACAAGGCGTAGCTCACGAAGGGGTTGTAGACCACTCAGGAACATTCGAAAGAAACCCTGAAGAAAAAGAAGCCAGTTCGGGCGAATAAACTATAACAACCGAAAGTCCTTAGCCAAAGTTTTTTAACTCTACGCTAAGGACTTTTAATTTTATGCTATTTTTGACGCAAAGCTCAAAACCCAACAATGAAAGACATTACTACATCCAAAGAAAAGCTGCTAAAAAAGGTACGCCAGGCATTGCTGGAGAAAAGGGACAATCCATATCCTAACCTGGAAAACACGCCACTGTACCCACCCGCGCCCGAAAATTTGGATTTAATGTTTGCCGAAGAGTTTATGGCTGTACAGGGGCAGTTTGCTTTTTGTGAGGATGAAGTACAATTTATTGAAACCTTATTAGAGCTTGCCGAACAGCGCAACTGGCGTAAAATATATTGCTGGGAACCTACCCTACAGGAGATCCTTTCACGCTACGAATATCCTTTCTTTGAAACCGACAAAGACTTTGAGCAAGCCGAAGTTGGCCTTACCCTTTGCGAAGCTTTAATAGCACGTAATGGCAGTATTATGCTATCAAACGCTAGCGCAGCAGGTCGCAGATTAAGTATATATCCCGGTGTGCATATTGTGTTGGCTTATACATCACAACTGGTACCCGATCTGAAAGATGGGTTTAAACTGGTTAAAGAAAAATACGGCAATAATATCCCATCCATGATATCAAATGTAACCGGCCCAAGCCGTACCGCTGATATTGAAAAAACACTGGTTTTAGGCGCCCACGGGCCTAAAGAGTTGTTTGTGTTTTTGTTGGAGGGATAAATAACTTACCACAATAACGGTTGTCAATTCTGAGTAACATTATTTACATACAAATAACCGCATTGAAATTGACACAATTATAAACTGTTAATCAGCATTTTTTACAGTGTGTCATTGGCAGACTAAGAGCCATCGGCTCGAAAGATCTAGCAACGGGTTTTAACCCGTTGAACATCATAAAACAATAAACCCGAGTGCCATCGGCACGGCTCATATTATATGGGTCGAACCTATGGTTCTTTGTTTAATTTTAAATTCCATTTTCAACGGATTAAAATCCGTTGCTATAATATTGGCCGAGGCTATGCCTCTAATAATTTGCGTCTGTAGTAACCCAGAATGACAAAAGAGGTTTTGCAATTGTTAGATCCAGCGCCATCCCAAAACATAACAGTTTCTCGCTCCTATATAATTTCCTTAAAAAATTATTACTTTTAAGTGCAATGAAAAAACTGATCCTCCTATTAAGCTGTATCATAGCTATACAAACCGCTGGCGCTCAAACTACCGATCCTGACAATGCTACACTGGCTTTGACAAACCTTAAACAAATGCAAACTCAGCTTTTGCATGCTCCTACAGCTACCGGCGCGGCTAAGGTTAAGCAAATAGATCAAATGCTAAAACTTGGCGTATGGGACAAAGCATTACAATTAATAAATGCCGGAGGGCCTGCATCGCCCTACAAGCTTTTAAAAGCAGATTATTTGATACTGCACAATGAATACTTCGATGCAGAAAAACTGGTAACCAGCGCACTAAAAAGCGACCCTATCAATATAAAAGCCTTACAGCTTAAAGCCACTTTGCAGATACAAGCCTGGAAACTTCCTGAAGCTATTATCACTTGTAAAAAAATATTAAAAACTAATCCCAACTCTGAGGAAACAGAATTGATAATGGGCCGGGCTATGCTTTTGCAAAAAAGATAGCCTGAAAGCCTTGCCATCGCCAAAAAGATAGAAAACCAAAATGCTGCAAGTGCAGGTGCTTATCAATTAGAGGCTGATGTTTATTTCTGGGGTCAGCACCCTGAACAGGCAGAAGCTCCCTTAAAAAAATCATTGGCTATTGATCCTTATAATGCTGATGCGCGCTTTAGCTACGGCTATGCCATTTGGCGCAGAGTTGATGCTACGCAATTAAACGCCATGGCGGCGCAATGGGAAATGGCGCTGGCTGTTAATCCCCTACATTTTGCAACCAACTGGCACTGGGGTAATGGCCATACCAATTTAACATACGCCGATTACGCGCAAAAGGATGATAGTGAAGTAAGAAGCGCTTTGGAAAAAGCGGATGCGCTATTCAGCTTCAATAAAATAAATGAAGCTATTGATTATACCCGCACGATACAGCAAAAATATCCAACGTCTGTGCTGCCATTAATGTATCGTGGCTCTTTTTATTACAGTGCCTTTGACATGAACCGAAAGTTGAGGCTGGACTCGGCTGAGCATATTTTTAGCCAGATATTGCTTCGCAAAAAACATTATGGCCCGGCACATAATGGGCTGTCGGCGGTGATCAAGTCAAAACGCATCCCTTACCTGTCTATTTATGATTCGGTAACCCGTGTGCTGCAAAATGTTAAGATCACCGACATGAAAAACTTTGAACAGGTTTTTCCGGACATATCTTATTATCCCGGCAATTTGGCGAAAGCTATGGTTTGGAACCAGATGTATGCAGCAGTGGTTTACTTTCCGTTCCTATCTAAACAAAGGCAATCATTCCGGGTATCGCCTTTACATATTGACCTGGCAATAACTATGCATTCGCCCAGCTTTAGGTATATGACCACTTTTGATAACCGCCAGTGGATGGACATCAGGGGCGTAGGCAGCGGCTGCGCGGATATGGAATATGTAGAGCGTGGCGCTTACGAAGAACGCAATGTTATTTTGCATGAGTATACCCACCTTTACCATGCCGCTGTATTAACTGACGAAGAAGCCCGACAGGTTAGGGCGCATTATTATAAAGCGATGGCCGAGCACAGGACGCTTGATTATTACTCGCAGAATAACGAGTCGGAATACTTTGCGCAAACTTACCCAGCCTATTTCGAGCCGGTAAAAGTGCATCCGCTTGATTTTAAATCGATGAATACTACCAACGATTTAAAAACAAAAGACCCCGGCATGTACGCGTTTATTGACAAGCTGGTTAAAAAGCAACGGGCCTATTTAGCAGGCGATAAAAGTGCCATGGCCGATAATTGGGCTCAGGTATATTTAAACTTAGGCGGAACAAGAAGAGGTGGCGCTTCTACCAGGACAGCGGCTTATTTGGATATGTCTTTAATGTATGACAGTAAATATCTGCCAACTTATTTGGCCTATTCAAGATTAAAATCGGCACAAAAAGATTTCACGGCTGCGGCACAATGGCTGGATAAGGCCGAAGCCATAAACCCAAAATATGCGCCTATTTATGTAGCACATGCCGATTTAGTGCTGGCGCAGCATAACGCCAAGTTAATTGATCAGTCTACATCTGTAAGCCAACAGGCCCTATTTTTAAATAAAGCTTATCACTTAGAGGATGACTACCAGGAACTGGCCGCCATTAACGTACAGTTACGCGAAATGTATCGCCGAAACGGACAAGTTGCAAATGCCATTGCAGCAGCCGAAGAATACGTTAAAAATGGCGCAACGGTATCTACCTATTTAAGAGATCAGCGCGATGACGCGGCTGCTTTTGTAGCTTCACTCAGGTCAGAATTGGGTTATGCCGAGCCGGCTGTTATACTGCAACACCTTGTAGAGCAAAAGCCGCAGAACTTTGAATACCGGGCATTATATGCCGATGCATTAGCGGCCAACAAACAATACGACAAAGCCATTGCTACCCTGCAACAAGCACAACGCATTTTAAAAGCCAGCGGCAATGGCCGTGCCGGTTTCGACCTGCAAATTGCCGAGTTTTATAATGAGCTGGGTCAAAAAGATTCGGTTGCTAAATACCAGGTGCCGGCAACTCCTAACATTGGTTTTGGCGGTGGAAGAAATGGCCGAAATAGCGACAACGGGTTACGTAACATACGTTTACTGGCCACAACCGGCAACACCGCAAAAGCTGCCGAAACACTAAAAGGATTCCCGATAAACGGAGATAGCGCATATTCGAGTGAATACGCCTATACGCAAGGCAAAATACAAGAAACTACTGATCCGGCATTAGCGGCAGCCAGCTATGAAACTGCTATAAAGTACAATCCTTACCTATTTAAGGCATACCCGTGGTTAATTAGCTATTATAATAAAAACGGGCAGGCCGCCAAAAGCCAGGTACTTAAAAACAGCCTGCAATCATTAACCATACAGCCGGGGCCAGGGATAGGGATGTAATGGTTGTTAATGTTTTATCTAATAAGAGCGTGTTTTAGATCAGCGGCGAACTTTTTAATCAATTACTATATAAATGTTACGATAGCTTAGCATATGGCTGCTTTTTGTTTAGCGCATCTTTTTATACTTTTAGACAGCCAATTTATTTGGCTGAACTGATCTCTTTAAAAAACGCTTATCCAATTCGCATGAAGAAAATTTACTTATCCGTTCTGTTTGTATTATTATTGCTGCAAGTTAAAGCGCAAGCGCCGGTTGCAGCACCTGCACCCACTAAAGGTAATTACCAACTGGCTTCTAAATTTAACGCCGATAAATTGCGTAAAATGGTTTTCTCACAGGCGATAGATCCGCACTGGTTAAAATTGACCAATCGTTTTTGGTATGTGTATGAAACCAGCGAAATAAAATCATGGTATATTGTCGATCCCGCCACGCGAAAAAAAACAAAAATGTTTGATAACGACAAACTGGCTGCCGAAATAACGCTTATTGTAAAAGACCCGTTTGATGCCCAGCACCTGCCTATAGAAAATTTAAAGT
Source organism: Mucilaginibacter sp. UBA4741 (assembly GCA_002403905.1). GTDB lineage: Bacteria > Bacteroidota > Bacteroidia > Sphingobacteriales > Sphingobacteriaceae > Mucilaginibacter. Next base: position 15,523 of record DHIR01000021.1, on the reverse strand, counting down.
TCACCAACAACGAAAAATCGATACAGTTTGAACTGAAAAGTACTGTTGATGTGGTGAAAAAAGACCGCAAGGATAAAAAGGCTGCCGACTCGCTGGAGAAGAAAACCTTTTACTTTACTTATGATCTGCAAAACAACAAGTTGGCCGAGTTGAAGGATTTTAATAAAGTTAAACCAAAGCCTATCTGGGCATCTATAGCACCTGATAGCTCAGCAATTGTTTTCTCTAAAAATTTCAACCTATATTGGATGGATAAAGCCAACTACAAAAAAGCGGTAAAGGACGAGACCGATACCAGCATTGTAGACCATCAGTTAACTAAAGACGGCATTGAGTTTTATGCCTACGGCAGTGGCCGTGGCGATGATGAGACCATTACCGACAAAGGAACCAACAAAAAAAGGCGCCCGGCTGGTGTGTTATGGTCGCCCGACTCGAAATATTTTGTGATGGAGCGTAACGACCAACGTAAAGTGAAGGACCTTTGGGTGATAAACAGTATTGCCGAACCACGCCCAACCCTGCAAACCTACAAATACCTTATGCCTGGCGAAAAAGAAACCCCAACCAGCGAAATGTTGCTGTTTGATTTTGGCACTAAGACCTTTAAGAAGTTGAACATCGCTTTATTTAAGGATCAATCAATAGGTGCCTGGCAGGCCCCTGCCTTAGCCAAAAACCGTGACGATGAGTTTAAGCCCAGCGTATGGCTGGGTACGGCGGATAAATTCTATTTCTACCGCATTGGCCGCGACTTGAAAAAACTGGATATCTGCAACGTAGATATCCACACCGGCAAAGTAAACATACAGGCTGATGAACGTATGAATACTTATGTAGAGATATCAACCCCTGGCCTTATAAACGGCGGTAAAGAACTAATTGAATGGAGCGAACGCGATGGCTGGGCACATTTTTATTTGTATGATGATGCCGGTAAGATGAAGAACCGCATTACTTCGGGGTCTTTCCACTGTGATGATATTGTGCGGATAGACGAGAAGAGCCGCGTGTTGTACTTTACCGCATCGGGCCGCGAACCGGGCGAGAGCCCTTATTACGTGCACCTTTACCGCGTTAACCTGGATGGCAGTGGCCTTAAACTGCTAAACCCGGGCAACTTTAACCATACCAGCAATATAAATGATGGGCCAAGTTATTTTGTAGATATTCAAGAGTAAACGCTGGGCCAAAATCGGCTTTGTATGATAATACAGGTTATAAAATAATGGATTTGGAAACTGCCGACTTATCAAGATTAATGGCGACAGGTTACAAGTTTCCTGAGCCATTTAAAATTAAGGCCGATGATGGTATTACCGACTTGTACGGTGTAATGTACAAGCCCTATGATTTTGATGCGACTAAGAAATACCCTATCATAGAATACGTTTATCCCGGGCCGCAAACAGAAGCGGTAAACTCCGGCTTTAGCATAAGCGCAGCCAGTATGAACTATGTTGACCGCCTGGCTCAACTGGGCTTTATCGTGGTGAGCATGGGTAACCGTGGTGGCAGTCCGGAGCGTTCTAAATGGTATCATAACTACGGCTATGGCAATCTGCGCGATTATGGCCTGGCCGACAAGAAAGCAGCCGTTGAGCAATTGGCAGACCGTTTTAACTTTATTGATATTACCAAAGTTGGTATCACCGGCCACTCTGGTGGTGGCTTTATGAGCGCTGCGGCGATGTTTGTATATCCTGATTTTTATAAAGTAGCCGTGTCCGAATCGGGCAACCACGATAACGCGGTATACAACAGTTGGTGGAGCGAAAAACACAATGGTATAAAAGAAGTAATTACCGCCAAAGGCGATACCACCTTTCAATACACTATTGATAAAAACCCGGACGTAGCCAAAAACCTAAAAGGTAACCTAATGCTATCAACCGGCGATATTGATAATAATGTAAACCCTGCCAATAGCATCCGCGTAATTAACGCGTTGATAAAAGCTAACAAACGTTTTGAGTATGTATTACTACCGGGCCAGCGCCATGCCTACGGCGATATGTCCGAATACTTCTTTTGGCGCAAGGCTGATTATTTTGTACAGCATTTACTAGGCGATTACTCGCAGCCAGTAGATATTTTGGAAATGACCCGCGAGGTTGAAATGAACGGGAAGAGGAAATAAACCATTGTTCTGAGACGCAAAGTGTTGCGTCTCTACACATAGGAAAGGCTTTCAACAAAACTGAAGGCCTTTCTTTTTCATATTACCTTGCAGACTCAATACTTTGCGCCTCCATTACGTGCCTCCATTACAAAATTTATTAATTTTACTACCACATATTTATTACCTGCCTGATGCCAAACAAATTACTCATCATCATACCCTGTTATAATGAGCAGGCATCATTGCCGGTATTGTTGGCAGAATTGAATGGGGTAATTATTCCGGGATATGATATAACCGTGATTGTAGTTAATGATTGCTCGACAGACGACACACTTGCTGTTGCAAAACAACATAAAGTAAAAGTGATAGATCTACCCATTAACCAGGGCATAGGGGGTGCCATGCAAAGCGGATTGCTGTATGCATCGCAATACAGCTTCGACCTTGCCGTACAGATGGATGGCGATGGCCAGCATCCGCCTAAAGAATTAATAAAATTAATAGCCTGTTATGAAGCTACCGGTGCTAACCTGGTAATAGGCTCAAGATTTATAGAGAAGCAGGGTTTTCAATCATCATTTACACGCCGACTAGGCATTGGCTATTTTCATTGGTTAAACAAAGCATTTACCGGGATGCATATTTTTGACAGCACATCGGGTTTCCGTTTGTTTGATAAAAAAGCTATTGAGCTGGCGGCAGTTTATTATCCGGATGAGTACCCGGAGCCTGAATCGCTAGTATATTTCTCAAAATCAGGTTTAATTATAAAAGAAACGCCGGTTATTATGGCAAACCGGTTGAGTGGTCAATCATCTATCAGAAATTTTGCTTCTTTGTATTATTGTATAAAAGTTACCATTGCTATGCTATTTTCTGCAATACGTAAAACCCAATAACTATGGCCCGCATACAGATCATTACTATTATTACCAGCTTATTGTTCCTGCTTTACATCTCAAGGCTGATTATTAAAGGCAAATTGCGCGAAGAGTATGCCATTGTATGGTGTGTGTGCACATTCATACTGGTAATATTTTCTTTTTGGCGAGGTGGATTAGAGGTAATGTCAAAACTGTTTGGCGTTTATGAAGCCCCCAACCTGGTATTTACCGCCTGCATTTTTGCCATATTGGTTTATTTACTGCACCTAAGCGTAGTAGCGTCAAAACTGCATAAACAAAACAAACAAATGGCGCAAGATATTGCGTTGTTGAAGGAGAAGGTGTATAACGAAAAAGTTAATCCTTAACCGCGTCCACTATCAATGAAGTATAGCCCAATTTGCCGTCCTTATTCCTTGGATCATATCTACGCGAGCGGTGTATCATACCACCGTCGAGTGTCCAATCGATATAGTTAAATTTTCCATTTTCGTCCCAATACTCTAATAACTCAACCCTAAAACCAGCTTTCTCCAGGCGGCTTTTCATTACATCATAGGTGTATAGTATTTTATGGTCATCGGCACCAACGCCGGTACCTCCAACACGTACCCATTCAATATATTCTTTATCAGGGTTGTTACCATCGGGCACCGCAATTCTTAATCTGCCGCCTTTTTGCAGGTAGTCATAACAGTTTTGGCTTGATAGGCGGGTCTCCTCGTCAGGTATATGTTCCCAAACATGCTCGGCCAGTATATTGGTTAAGCGGTTATCGCCAAACAGGCGCTGCCAGTCTGATGCTTTGCTGGCATCCAGGGCATCATATTCAGACAGTATCCACTCTTTTGCCAGTTTAATTTTTGATGAGCCTATGGTTAGCTTTCGTTTTTTTAAGATATAAAAGTTAAACCTGATCTCTAACGATCCTTTTATTCTCATTAAAATATGCTTTATCATACGGGATACTATTTTTTCTGTCGACTGCAATTTGCAGGTTCAATTATAGGCATTTTTATCCCCCTTTTGAAACACAAAGCGCTACTTTTTACCCGGGACTATTTTGTCAATAAAATTAGTACTGGTAGTTGATATAAATCATTGTTAACCATTAGTATATTTGTTACACAAGCATTAACTATTTGTATATCCCTTAAATGTATAAACTAACCCCCAAATGTTGCTTTTTTATAGGCATATGGCTTATAATAAGTATGCAGGCTTGTACGAACAATAACGCTCCGTTAATTAATAAGCAATCACCAGGAGAAACCTCAGCCGAGATCAAAAAGTTGATAACTACCGGCAAACGTGTTGAAGCGATCAATAACGACTCTTTACAAATAGTCGCAAAAAGGCTTTATCAATTACAAAAACAAACCGGCGACAATACAGCCTTGGTGTATGCTGAACTATTTGAAGCCAACTATTATTGGCAAGCGGCAAATCATAAAGAAGCCATGCAGCAAAGCATGAAATGCCTGGCCGATGCTGAAAAATATAATATACGGCCTGTAGAAATTCAGATACAGGGAACTATAGCTAATTTACATAAAGAAACAAATAATTACCCTATGGCTTTTAAGGCCGCTGATATGGGCTTAAACATGTCAATTGCTGACAAAGATACCGCGCACATCATTGCTTATTTGGGTCTAAAAGCCATGTTTACCCGTGCCGTTAGCCTAAATAATCATCAACCGGGTGCTGATAAAAGTATTGACCTTAACCTGGCCGCTTTAAAAATAGCAGAGTCGAGCCCTAAATATGAGCGGTTGCGCATACGTTTTTACGATAATATTTGCCAGTACTATAAAGATCAGCGCGATTTTGAGAAAGCTTATTATTATGGCAACAAGGGGGTTGAACTGGCTACTAAATACAACCAGCAACGCTCTTTAACTTACGCATATTCATGGCTTGGCCAGGCTAATTATTTCCAGGGGCATACGGCAAAAGGTATTGAATTATTAAATAAGGCCTTACAAATAGCTACCGATCTGAAAGAGCCATACCGGGTAATGGAAATACATGGCCATATATATGATTGCTATATCACTACCAAAGATTATAAGGATGCTTTAACACATTATACCCGCATGCATAGTATGCGCGACTCATTAAAGGTACTTGATAATGTAAAACAAATAAGCGAGCTACAGCTAAAATATGAAACTGTGCAAAAAGACAAGCAAATAACCAGTCTTAATGCAAAAGCCAAATTTCAAACCCTTGAGCGCAATGCTTTTATTGTAGTATTTATTTTATTAGTGGCGATTGCTGTTTTGCTATACGTAAAAGAAAGAAAGCGAAAGGATCTTTTAGTATCAGAAAAACAATTGCTTAATGAGGAATTGAAAAACGCTGAACTGGAGTTACTTTATTTTACGGATAATCTCAAACAAAAAAACGAGATAATAGAAGAATTTAAGGTCGAGATCGAACACCTGCAATTGCAACATATCGCCGCATCAGATATGGAGAACCTGGAAAACCTGGTAAAGGCTCATATAATGACCGATGAAAATTGGGATAGCTTTAAAAAGTTATTTGCAAAGGTACATACCGGTTTCTTTACTACAGTGAAACAAAAGTTCCCAAACCTTACCACTACCGATGCACGCATACTATCACTTATTAAGTTGCAGCTTAGCAATTATGAAATGGCTAATATGCTGGGGATAACTATTGCAGGAATAAAGAAATCCAAGCAACACCTACGCAAAAAAATGGAACTTAATAAGGACGAAAATATAGAAAGCATTATAGCGTCTATATAAAAAGGCTTGTTTTTTATTGGATGGCCACCCTGGTTTTCGCATTATTATAGCTAAATAGGGCATGCTGTCCTTGCGTTTTATAACCCAAAGCTCTATTTATTTGTCCATTATTTGTCCACTTGTAAAATGGATCAAAATCTTTTTAATGCCTTAGTTTTACATAATAGTTAAGCAGCGTTATAGTGTTTTATAACCTTATTCGGGATTATAGCGTCTTACACTAAGTTAATTTTAGCAGTACTATCATGTTGAAACTGAACATTTTTATTGTAGAAGACTCGCCGATAATAGCGGCTGCGCTTAAGCAGTTGGTTATTAAGCTGGGCCATGCAGTGGTTGGTGTTTCAGAGTCGTATGAAGATGCGGTAGTGCAGTTAGAAGGTAAGGATATCGATATGGTGATAACCGATATTATGCTAAGTGGTAAAAAGAGCGGGATTGACCTGGGTGCTTATATTAAAAAGTATTTAAACATCCCTGTTATCTACCAATCATCAATTACAGATACCAGAATTGTTTGCGATGCCATGCGTACAGAGCCCGTTGCCTATTTGGTTAAACCAGTAAGGAGTGTTGAGTTATCAACCGCCCTTATGAGCGTAGAGGCCGCCTAAATATTATTTAACAGTTTCAGCCAGCATTTCTACAGACATGTCTATCCCATTTACAATATGGGTAGCCTGCTCATAAAAGCCTTCCCGCTCGGCAAGTTTATCCGCAATAAAAGCTACCAATTCATCGCTATGCAGGCCCTGTATTAACGGGCGTGTTGTTTTCCCTTTATCTAGTCGTTCGGCCAAAGTTTTGGGCGATAGTTTTATATACAAGGTTTGTCCGTTTGCGTTCATCCATTCCATATTATCAAAAAAGCTGGGCAACCCGCCACCTGTTGATATTACAACATTTTCAGGATAGTCGGTTTCTTTTAAAATAGACGATTCTAATTGCCGGAAAGCATCTTGCCCGTGTGCTTCAAAATACTCGGCAATGGTCATGCCTACCTTTGTCTCCAGTATATGGTCAAGGTCCATAAACTCGTAGCCCAAGTGATTGGCCAGTTTGCGGCTCCAGGTTGTTTTGCCGCATCCCATAAATCCTATAAAAAATAGCTTCATTGTAATTTTACTCTTGGGTCTATCCAAACATAAACAACATCAACCAAAATATTTATCACCACAAATATAAAAGCGATAAATAAAATAGAGCCCATCACGACCGGGAAGTCTGACATCTCCAACGCGTTAACCGTGGTTTTACCCAGTCCGTTATACCCAAATACATATTCCACAAAAAACGATCCTGCCAGCAAAGAGGCAAACCAGGTAGCAATAGCGGTTATAACCGGGTTAAGCGCGTTCTTTAAAGCATGGCGATAAATAATAGCATTGCTATTTAACCCTTTGGCTTTCGCGGTGCGGATATAATCCTGACCCAAAACATCCAGCATGGCGTTGCGGGTAAGCTGCACAATAATAGCCAGCGGGCGAAAGCCCAAAGTAACCATGGGCAATATTAAATTCTTCCAGGTTATTACCTCGCCTTTAAACGGATCATAACTATATAAACTGCCGGACATGTTTAGGCCCGTATACTTACTCAACACAAAGCCAAATATCCAGGCAATAATGATCCCTGCGAAAAACGAGGGGGCCGATATCCCCAAAGTTGAAAACGCCAATGCCGAGCGGTCTACCCATGTATCTTTATGTATCGCACTTATAATCCCCAAAAACACACCGATGACTATGGCAAACAGCATAGCCGTTGTAGCCAATATCAAGGTGTTAGGCACCACTTCTAACAAAAGCGACACAACATCTTTACTGGTTTGATAAGACCGCCTTAAATAAGGCCATTTTAAGGCAACTACTTTATATTTAGAAATAGCGAATAATGGAATATAATGATAGCGCAACCTTTCTGCAGGCGTATTTAAATGAATGCCTATAGCCGACAGGTCGTTCATATAATAAGCAAATTGCACGGGTATGGGTTTATCCAGTCCAAACTCTTTGCGAATTGTTTGCAGTGACTGCACATCGGCGCGCTGGCCCTGCGTCATCCGGGCAGGATCAACCGGTAAAATATTGAACAGAAAAAAAACCACCACCACAATACCCAACATTACTGCCGAGCTATAAAAAAATTTACGGATGAGGTAGTTGATCATTGTTTTAGCACTGCTTCAATTTGTGCTTTAAACCACGTAGTTTTAGCTAAATCAGCGTGGTTCAAATTTTGTCGCTCTTTTATTCCTGTACCGTAATCTTTTGCAGGAAATACTTTATAAAAGATTTCAAAATCATCGCTGTCGAACATTTGAAGAATAGCAGAATTGTTAGATCTAATAGTTTTTAATCGCGCAGCATTTTCGTTTTCTCTATAAAACGGATAACTATCCCTTGCGCCGGCCATACCTATTAACACCTTATCTCTATTTGCCGTCCTTTCACTTTTTATAGAACTTATATAGTCTTCTTTATTAAATTCTTTTCCAACGCCTTTATAATACTCATCCAGATTTTCCGGGTGGAATAAATAATTTTCTATTGAATAATAATTAAGAACGTTCAGGTTTTTATATCTTTCCTGCAAATCTATTCTCTCTTCATCTAGCAAATAATCTCTATCTATTAATCCATTATAGCTTGGGTTATTTTTAGCCTTATGAAATACATCGGCCTTATTCTGGGCATTGAAAAATATCGTATCCTTTATATGTAAGTTATTATATAAAGGTGTGTCTGTGTTTTCAGAAAAAACAATTTTTTTATCCTCAAATACTTTTGATAAAAAATCTTTATTTACAGCAATTTCAAACACATCAAAATTATTTTTAGGCGATGGTATGATTATTTGCGGCACATCAAAATTCAAACTGTCAAAATCAATTATAGCTGCGTGCGCTGCTTCATTGGCATATTCAATAAACCCTAACGAATGACTTGCAGTCCACAATTGGCAATTATCAGGTATCCAGTTCTCTGTAATTTCTTTAAGTAGATTTTTTTGCAGTAGCGTGTTTAAGTGCAGGTCAATCTCATCTAAAAAATAAATTGTATCTGTAAAGTATTCTTTCCGGGTAAGTAAATTTAAAAGGATATTAAAAATCTCTTTTTCTCCGCTGCTTAAAAAATCATACGGGATTTGAGAACTGCCTTTCTCAAAAAGAATTTCGGCTGTTTTTCCTTCGGATGGGGGGCTAAACGAAATTAATTTAACCTTAGTGTTATCATCTGCATCAAAAACATTATCAAAAGCTCTGTTAATTGGGTTAATATAACTTTCTTTAATTTGTTCTGTAGTGGTGTTTTTTCGAAAAACATCAGCTAATATTGATACGGTTATCTTTTCAATATCATTCTCAAAACGATTATCCCGATCTATAAAAATCCGTGGTCTATCAGAGTCATTTTCAAAAGCTAGATTTTCTTTTCCTATTACGGTTCTCGTTAATTTAGGTATTTGCCTGATACTTGTTCTGCCATAAAAGCCATTATTTGGAATTTGACTGTCACGAATTAAAAAAAAATCACTGTGGAATGATCTCTCATTATCAAAAGTCATATCTATTTGATACCTAGTCTCTTTATTTTTACTATAATAATCAGACTTGGATGGCTCTCCAATTTTTACATCACTTTTTGCTAGATTATTTGTAAATTCCAATGCATCAAAAACCGAAGATTTCCCCGAGCCATTTGTCCCTATCAACAAAACCAGTTTAGCCGGTTCGGCTAATGATGTCAGATCAATAGTTAAATCGTCAAATCGCTTAAAATTTTTTAATTCCAGCTTAGTAATCTTCATAAAATAAAATTAAACAATTTATTGCTGTTGCAAGTATTCTTTTACCAAATGGTCATAATCTGGCACGGTATGGTAATGCCATTTGTTAATGATAGTACCGTTTTTAAGCAAGATGATACCGGGGTTTGACCGTATCATTGATTTTAGCGGAACGCCATCAGCATAAAATATCTCGCTTATTAAATGGTATTTCTTGGCAAAGGCCGCCGCGTCTGTCGGCGAAGCCGAGGTAAGCAATATAGTACGCATGTTAAAGCTTGCCGTTAAATTAGCAGCCAAAGCGTTTAGTCGGTTTATAGCCGCGCCATCGGTTTTCTTTAAATCATAAGCCACTATCCACAGGCTGTAAAACGGATTGCCGAGCAACTCTGTTGTATAATCATTACGCTGTGCATCTTGTATAGAAAGGTCGCGTATTTTAGGCTCAAAACCCTTTTTAATCAGTTTGCTTTCCGGGGTGCCTTGTATCTCCCAGTTATTGTCTTTCCAGATACCTGTTTTAAGGTATTCCTTATCGGTCATTGATTTGGTTTCGCCTGTCTTTTTATTTTTTAAATTGTAGGTCGACTCAAACTCATCAGGCACTGCACCCGGCGGGGTTTTCATTTCGTCGGGGATATTGACGCCAACTTTATAAGGCAAGAAATCAACTATGGGTAAAAAGCTATAAGTATAAAACCCAAAACCTACCGATAGCGCGATGGAAACCAAAAACAAACGCTCGCCTGTTTTGGGGCTGAATAGTGGCCTTATGTTTTCTTTGTTTTTAAATATTACTATTATCAGCAGTAACAACACCAAATCTTTGCTGAATGATTGCCATGGGGTTAACGGAATAGCATCGCCAAAGCAACCGCAAGTTTGTACTACTTTAAAAAACGCCGAATAGAACGTTAAAAAGGCAAAGAAGATAATGATCAACAACAAGCCCCAGGCCACCTTTTTAGTTCGAACACCAATTAACAAGGCAAAGCCCAATATCATTTCCATTGCGCAAAGCAAAATGGCAAAGCAAAGCGCCAGTCCGTTTAAAAAAGTAATATGAAAAACCTCGAAGTACTCTTCCAGCTTATAAGAGAAGCCCAGCGGGTCATTAGCTTTTATAAGGCCCGAGAAGATAAACAGCAAGCCTACACCGATCCGGCAGAACCATAATAATCCATTTTTCATTTTACGCCCAATTTTATCAATGCAAACACCGAGTAATTTAAAATATCCTGATAGTTGGCCTTTATTCCTTCGGATGCTAGCGTAAGGCCCTTGTTGTCTTCTATCTGCTTTACACGCAGTAACTTCATTAATATCAGGTCGGTTAATGAACTTATGCGCATGTCGCGCCAGGCTTCGCCGTAATCATGATTTTTGGCAAACATCAGGTCCTTGGTTTCTTTAACCTTTTCGTCAAATAAACGGCCAACATGATCGGGTGCCAACTCCACTGGAGACTCGGGGGTACACTCCATCTGCATCATGGCAATAACGCAATAGTTAACTATGCCAATGTATTCGCCGGTAATATCCTCTCCTACTTTTGATATCTTTTTTTCTTCGAGCGTGCGTATGCGCTGCGCTTTAATAAATATCTGGTCGGTTATAGATTCCAAACGCAAAATGCGCCAGGCAGTACCATAATCATGGGTTTTCTTCATGAAAAGGCCTTTGCAAATATTAATTACGGCTTCGTATTCGGCTGATGTATTGTTCAATGTGTTGTAAAGTTTTAATGTTTAAAGGTTGGATTGTTGCAGAAATGGGCCACATTTGAAATCACAAAATCTAAAGTAACTTTACAACGTTACAACTTTGCAACATTACAACAAACAACCAGTGGCTAAAGATACGTTTTTTCATAAAAAGGCAACGCTAAATGCAGGCGGTAAACTAATAGATCTGAGCACGCCCAAAGTAATGGGCATAATTAACCTAACGCCCGATTCTTTTTATGCCGATAGCCGTCAACCCGCTGTAGCTGACGCCCTACAGCAAGCTGAAAAAATGCTGGCCGATGGCGCTACGTTTCTTGACCTGGGCGCATACTCATCGCGCCCCGGCGCGGATGATATTTCTGTACAGGAAGAAACGGACAAGTTACTACCGGTTGTTGAAGCGATAGTAGCGACCTTCCCCGATGCTATTCTATCTATAGATACTTTTCGGGCGCAAGTTGCCGAAGCGGCTATAAAAGCTGGAGCACATATTATTAATGATATATCAGGCGGGCAATTAGACGCGGATATGTTTGCTACTGTTGCTCGCTTAAAAGTGCCTTACATATTGATGCACATGAAAGGCAACCCAAAAACCATGAATAGCCTGGCTACTTATGGCGATGTTTTTAACGAGGTGTTGGATTATTTTGTTGAGCGATATAACCAGCTAAAGCAGTTGGGTGTAAACGATGTAATTATTGATCCCGGCTTTGGGTTTGCCAAAAAGCCCGAGCATGGGTACGCATTGTTAAATAGGTTAGAAGAGTTTAACCGGTTAGGATTACCCATATTAGTGGGCGTATCCCGCAAAAAAATGATCTATAGTTTACTGGGTGGTACCGCCGCCGATGCTTTAAACGGCACTACGGTTTTAAATACCATCGCCTTAACTAAAGGCGCTAATATATTAAGGGTGCATGATGTTAAAGAGGCTGTTGAGGCGGTGAAGATCTGGCAGGCTTTGAATAAGTAATATCGAATAATGAATGTCGAATATCGAACGTTGAAGGTTTTTATTGTTCGATATGGATATTCGGTGTTTGATGCTTGTTTCACGAAATAGTGAAACAGATGAAACAAGTGAAACACACTTTTTAATTAACTCATTGAAATATAGGCATTTATTAAAATAGAGTGAAACAAAATGAAACAACTTTTACGTCAGTAAATATTAACAGAAAACCATTATAAGTAATTAAAAATCAGCAGATTAATTTTAATCGCTTTTTAAGGGGTGAAACAAACCCTCTAACGTTGTAAAAACTTAATGACAATAAACGCCGCCAAAAAAAATAGCCCAACTTTATAAAATGGAAAAACAAAGCGTATATAAATTAATGTTGGTTGCGGCCGTTGCAGCCGCCGCGTTAATATCATGGAAAAACAAACCTGCACCTAAAAAGGCAGCGGCTGATCGCCCTAACATCCTTATTATTTTAACAGATGATATGGGCTTTAGTGATGTTACTTGTTTCGGCGGTAACTTTGTGCCCACACCCAATATAGACCGTATTGCCAAAAACGGACGCAAATTTACCCAATATTACAGCGCCGCGCCAATATGCTCGCCATCAAGGGTGGGGATGCTAACCGGCATGAACCCGGCGCGTTGGAACTTCTCTACTTATTTAGATAACCGCAAACACAATAAAAATGCAGAGCAGGCCGATTTCCTTGATCCGTCTGCACCATCAATCGCTCGTATATTTAAAAATGCGGGCTACGCAACCGGGCACTTTGGTAAATGGCACATGGGCGGTGGTCGTGATGTAAAGAACGCGCCGGGATTTGAAAACTACGGTATTGACGAGCATAACAGCACCTATGAAAGCCCTGACCCTGATCCGCTGCTTACGGCTACAAACTGGATATGGTCTGACAAAGACAGCATTAAAAGATGGGATCGCACTAAATACTTTGTTGATAAAACATTAGCTTTTATGCAGAAGCATAAGGGCCAGCCTTGCTTTGTAAATTTTTGGCCCGATGATGTACATACGCCCTGGGTACCGAGAAAGGAAACCGAGTATACGGGCAAATACCCAATGAACCCGGAAGAAGAAGCCGCGTTTAAATTGGTGTTAAAAGAATATGATGTGCAAATAGGCCGCCTACTGGATGGGCTAAAAGCTATGGGGTTGGACAAAAACACCATCGTAATTTTTACCAGCGATAACGGCCCGCTGCCAAGTTTTAGAGGAAGCCGTGCTATGGGTTTAAGAGGGTCCAAACTGTCTTTATACGAAGGTGGTACACGCATGCCATTTATTATACAATGGCCCGGCCATGTACCCGCGGGTACCATTGATGAAAGTTCTGAACTAAGCTCGACCGACCTGCTACCAACCCTTACCAAATTTGCCGGTATCAGTTTACCGGCAGGTTATAAAGGCGATGGCATGGACAGGAGCGCGGCTTTATTAGGCAAGCCATCGTTAAGAGGCAAGGACCTGTTCTGGGAATATGGCCGCAATGCCACCGGCTTTGCTTATCCACGGCCTATTGATAAAAGCCCTAACTTAGCTGTCAGATCTGGCGAGTGGAAGTTGTTAATGAATAATGATGGCAGCGATATACAATTGTATAACATCCTTAAAGACAAAAAAGAAACCACTAACTTAGCCGCTAACGAGCCTAAAATAACTGCCGAACTAAAAGAGAAACTAATGGCCTGGTGGTTAACCATGCCGCGTTTAAAATAAATATAAGCCTGTTGTTATGATGAAATTTAATAAGAATTTAGCTGTAAAAAGCGCTCTGGTGTGCGCTGTAGTGATGGGGGCTGGTGCATTACTTGCGCTCAAACCATCCCAGCCTAAATCTCCGGCAAAACAAAAGGATAAGCGGCCTAATATTGTCTTTATTATGGCCGATGATTTGACCATGACGGATATTGGGCCCTTTGGCAGCCAGCAGGTGCATACCCCCAATATGGACCGTCTTGCCCGCGAAGGCGTTTGTTTAGATAATATGTTTAATATGGTGCCGGTTTGTTCGCCAACCCGTCAATCGTTGTTAACGGGTTTAGGCCCTGTGCGCAATGGCGCTTATCCCAATCATACCATGATATACAAAGGCATTAAAACCTTGCCTTTTTACATGAAAGAATTGGGTTATAATGCGGCCATAATTGGCAAACGGCATTATGCCCCCGCAGAATCTTATCCGTTTGATTTTTTAGGCGGACGGGAGGATGATGACGGCAGCGGTATAGATGTAGATTTGAGCAAAGCCGAGGATTATTTAAAAGCCAAAAACTCTTCAGGTAAACCATTTTTTTTAATGTTTACCAGCAACCAACCCCATTCGCCATGGACAAGAGGTGACCAAAGCGCTTATGACCCGGATAAGATTAAGCTTGGTGTCAATATGGTTGACACCAAAATTACCCGCCGCCAAATGGCTAAGTATTTTGCTGAGATAACCTATTTAGATAGCCTGATAGGCGCATGCTTAAAAATAGTTGACCGCACCGGGCAGGCAGATAATACCGTCATCATGTTTGCCACAGAGCAGGGCAACTCTTTCCCTTTTTCTAAATGGACCTTGTATAACCAGGGGCTGCATTCGGGCTTTATTGCTAAATGGCCGGGCAAAATTAAACCGGGCACCCGTAATCCGGCTATGTTGGAGTATATTGATATAACCCCAACGTTGATAGACATCGCCGGAGGCAGCCCAACTAAAATAAATACCGGATCAAAAGATGGCAACGGCGACATGGGTTTTGATGGCGTGAGCTTTAAAAAAGCGCTGATGGGCGAAGAAACCCATGTGCGCGATTTTGTTTATGCGGAAGAAACTACACGTGGCATTATACAGGGTAGTGATGCTTATGCCATCCGGTCTGCGCGAAGCAAGCAGTTTTTGTATATCCACAATTTAAATTTTAACGAAAAGTTTCAAAATACGGTTACACATTCGCCCATGTTTAGGCAATGGATGGAGACGAACCCGGTGCGCAGCTCGTTTTACGTTACCCGCCCCGAGGAAGAATTATACGACACTGTAAATGACCCTTTCGATCTGAAAAATTTGGCTGATGACCCTAAATATGCTCCTAACAAAGCAGAGCTTAGGGCGAAATTGGAAGCATTTATGAAACAGCAGAACGACAAGGGTATACAAACCGAAATGGAGGCATTTTCGCGCCAGCCAAAAACAGGAGCTAAAGATTAATGAATAATTAAATACTAACGTGTTGTGCGATTAAAA
>DHIR01000166.1:60017-76865 GCA_002403905.1 Mucilaginibacter sp. UBA4741 | reverse complement strand
TGCGACTTAAACGTATATACCTAATATTTAATTTAAATTTATGCTAACTGACACTAAAAAACTAATTAGGCTAACTATAATTTTGTTCCTTGCTTTTGCCTTTACTTTTCAAAGTTGTAAAAAAAGCCGCTCTGATATGGGTAAAACCCTTTTCCTGAAAACCCAAAATAAAGTTTTTAAAGAAGTAACGCCCGATGGTTGTGCAGAAGTATTTAAAAAAGTACTTCAAGACGAGAAATCTAAACTCACTTACCCGCAAACTATAAGCGCCTTTTATGAGGCCAATGGTTATGACCCGGTTTTTGTGATGGACCATATTTTTAATAAGGATCTAAAAACGCTAACCATTTATTACCAAAAAGCAGGCGAGCATGGCCTTGACCCCGCGATGTTTAAAGCCGATGAAATGGCCGCGCTAATAAATAAGTTCTACAATAAAAAGGAAATTAAAACGCTCGACCAGGCGTATCATGCTATTGCCGAACTGGAATTGCTAACCGCTAACTCATTAATAAGATATAGTAACGCGTTGCAATATGGCGTTGTTAACCCCAAAAGTATTTACGAGCGCTATTATACTACTACGCTGCACCCGGATAGCACATCGGCACAAAAGATCTTCCAGGTAACGGATATCAAACAATATCTGGATAGCATTCAGCCTAAAAGTCCATCCTATATCGGGTTACAAAAAGAATTAGCCGCCGGTACTGCCGCTCCGGGTTTATCGCCCGAAGAAACCAAACGTGTTATTATTACTAACCTTGAACGTTTAAGGTGGAAGAATAAACCACAAAATAAAAAGTATGTGATTGTTAACATTCCTGATTACCAACTTGATGTGATGCAAGACGATAAATCAATACTAAATATGAAGGTTGTAGTTGGTCAGGGGCGTAACCCAAACAACGCCGTAACTTTAATGAATTATGCGGATAGTAACGCGGTAGATAGTCCTAACATACACTCAACCCCACAGCTAAGTAGTATGATACATAGTGTTGATGTTAACCCCGTTTGGAACATACCCGAAAGCATAGCCAGTAAAGAGATAATGGTGGAAGCCGCTAAAGACAAGTATTACCTGGAGAATAAAGGCATTAACGTTTACAAAGACGGTAAGCTGATTGACCCGGATAATATTGACTGGGCAACCGCATCAAAAGGCGATTATGACTTTAAACAACAACCCGGAGATAATAACTCGTTAGGGAAAATAAAGTTCCTGTTTAATAACAAAAGCAGTGTTTACCTGCATGATACTCCGGCTAAGGAAGCTTTTAATAAAAAAATGCGGGCTATTAGCCACGGTTGTGTGCGTTTAGGCGATCCGCAGGGATTAGCACTTAATTTGTTTGGCGAAGGCAAGAAATATGATCTGATAGCCAAAGATATGGCAGCCGACAAACCAGACCCCACCACCATTAATTTAACACCCAAAGTACCTTTATATATAACCTATGTAACCTGTTGGGTAGATACCGCCGGTACCTTACAGGTAAGGCCCGATATTTATGAGTTGGATGTAGTATTGTATAATGCTTTAGGGAAAGTGAAATAGTATAAAGTATCAAGATTTTGAACGTCATCTTGATACTTGATACTAATTACTCAATACTTAAAAATTAAAGCTTCACAGAATCCACCATCGCACTACTATCCGGCGATGTAAAATTTGCTAATACATTCTCATTTAAATATTTTGAGGTATAGCTTGGGTTATTACCGTTAATAAAGAATAACGATTTACCTTTTATGGTATTAATTACCTGGTCTACCACCAAAGGCGATACGGCAGGGCAGCCAAAGCTGCGGCCTAAACGGCCCATTTGGGCAATGGCATCTTCGCTTACGTAAGCGGCAGCATGTATTACTATGCCGCGTGCACGCGCACTGGTGTTAAAGCCTTCGTCTAAGCCATCCAATCTTAACGAACGACCATGTTTACCCACATAAATATCATCAGCTAAATAAAAGCCTAAGCTGCTTTGGTGCGACTCGTTAGTATCCGAAAATTGTGTAGCCATATCATTACCGCTACCTTGCCCGTGTGCAACCCATGTATTTAACAAAAGATGTTTACTTAATACATCAATTATCCACATACGTTTTTGGCGGCTTGGTTTTGAAAAATCAACCACGGTAATAACATTACTGCTTTGCGATAGTAAATTAGCCGATTTTAAATTAAAAAAACCAGTTAATGCTTTCTGAAAAATTGCTACATCTAAACCTGTTTCCTGCAAACGCGCTGTTTGATAAACAGTATTTACGTCTTGAGCAAATAACTCTTTTGCAGTAGGTGCAGTTTTAACTTTTACGGAATTTTTTGTGGCGCTCACCGGTGTCCAGCCAATAACACTCATAAATAAGATCAATGCAACGCAGCTTATCCACCAAAAATGTTTTCTCATACTTGTTGAGTTTAAAGTCAATAATTTAATAAAAAAAATCAGGAGTGAGTTGTTATAATTGATATACAAATATACATAAATATTACCAATAACTAAAATTTATTAACAATTGTTTAAATTATGACAAAACAATTATATCTAAATTAAGTTATAATTGCTTTTACGAAACAATGGGCGGAAAGTTGCATTTATTTAATCCATTTAACCTTTTCGGCCAAAGGCACCCTTCTGATACCTTTGGGATATTCATCAGCATAACCAAAATATAAAACACCCATTACTTCGTCCTCATCGCGTAGTTGTAAGAACGCATTCATGGCAGGTTTTAGTATCATGCCGCCGGTGCCCCAGTACGATGCGAGATTTAAAGCGGTTGCACCCAATAATAAATTTTGCACCGCGCAAGCAGTAGCGGCCAATTCTTCAAATGTGGGTATCTTAGGCAAATCACCCCTACGCATAACCGCTATTATAACATGCGATGCTTTATCGCCCTGGTGCGCCAGGTTATCATAAACGCCCTGTGCAAACTCATCGGCAGTAGTATTTTGCTTATACATTTCAGCATGTGCATGGCAAAACGCAGCTGGTTCGGCATAAACCGTAAAACGCCATGGTTCTGTTAGTCCGTGGGTTGGTGCCCAGTCGGCAAGAGCCAGCAGGTCGGTTATTTGTTCATCAGGGATCTTATTGCCGTTCATCATAAAAGGTTTTATGGTGCGGCGGTTTTGGATGATGGTTTGTATAGTCGAAAATGTATCAGACATAAAATGCTTTTAAATGAAACCCATAAAAGTAAAACGCAATAAATTTCATGTGTAATGAATTTTAAATCTACCGTTCCAAAACCTGCCGTATAACATCCTTAAAGGCAGACAGGGTAATGGGCGACTGCCCCGAAACCGCAAAACGAACAACCCGGCTTTTATCAATCACTACATACGATGGCAGGCTGTGAACATTATAAGCATTGCTAACCGACCCTGCACCGCCTATCAAACGTGCATACAACAGTGGCTTTTGTTTTAATTTGGTCGCGGCAACTAGCTCATTACTATTCGTAATAGCCAATACTATCAGGTCCTCGGGGTTATGTATTTGTTTCAGGAAATCATTCAAGCTTTGGAAAGCTTCGGTACAGGGCGGGCAGTCAGGGTCCCAAAAAATCAGTACAATAACCTTTCTTTCCAGGTCATCCTTATTTACAATATCAAGCAGCGGGGTAATATCAAATTGCGCGCCATCGCGTAATGACGAATTTTTAATGGCCATTTGCGTTTTAAGTCTCTGGTACATTGCCATTTTTTGCTCCGGCGATATTTTCATCAAAACAATTTTGCTGCCGGGCGCGTCAAGCAGCCCGCCTGTTGACCGCATGGTATAGTCGCCGCTATCTAAAAGTTTACTGTATTGGTAATAATGTAAGGCATTACCCTGTTCATCATAAACAACACGGTTAGTATCCAGGCGCGCAGAATGCCTTATAACCGTGACAACCTGTTTTTTTGTACCTGATGTATCCTGGCTATGTGCAGCAAAGTACAGCACACTTATTAAGCAAAGTATAAAGAAGCGCTTCATCAATATATCGCCGGATATTTACCCGGATTGCTCTCGCTCATCATGGCGTAAACTGCTTCCACAACGTCATCTATAGATGGCTTGCTAAAGTAATCACCGTCTGACCCATAAGGCGGTCTGTGGTCTTTTGCACTCAATGTTTTTGGCGGCGAGTCTAAAGCATAATAGCCGCTTTGGCCCTCCAGTACTTTTTGCAGTATATAGGCAGATGCCGCGCCGGGCAGATCTTCGTCAACTACCAATAACTTATTAGTTTTTTGTAAAGACGCGCCGCAGATATTATCTGTATCAAACGGATATAGCGTTTGCGGGTCAATCACTTCAATATTAACGCCCAGCTTCTCCAATTCAATCGCGGCTTCCAATACAATACGCAAGGTTGAGCCGTAAGATACCACGGTCATATCTGCGCCTTCCCTCAAAATCTCAGACTTGCCAAGCGGAACAGTAAACTCGCCTATGTTGGCAGGTAATTTTTCTTTTAAACGATAACCGTTAAGGCACTCAATTACCAATGCCGGCTCATCACCACGGATCAGCGTATTATACATACCTGCAGCCTGTGTCATATTACGGGGTACACAAATATGTAATCCGCGCAGCGTATTTAATATCATACCCAACGGCGAGCCAGAATGCCAAATGCCTTCCAACCTGTGTCCGCGTGTACGTACAATAACCGGCGCTTTTTGGCCGCCGGCCGTACGGTAACTTAAACTTGCCAAGTCATCACTTAAAACGGCTATAGCGTATAACAGGTAATCTAAATATTGAATTTCGGCAATAGGTTTAAGCCCGCGCATGGCTAAGCCAATACCCTTACCTATTATAGAAGCTTCGCGAATACCGGTGTCGGTTACACGCAGATTGCCAAATTTATTTTGCAATCCGGCAAAGCCCTGGTTAACATCGCCTATGGCGCCTACGTCTTCGCCAAAGGCCACCAAAGTTTTATCGCGCTCAAAATTAGACTCAAAACAAGCGTTTAGTATTTCGCGTCCATCTATCATCGGGGCATCTTCTGCATAATCCGCAGGATTTACCCTAACATTTAATGGCGATGACGATGAACCTGTAAATAACTTAGAGTTAAACCGCTCCTGGTTTTTTATATTCTCCCGGATCAGCCAATCAACCAAAGTAGTTTTTTCGGTAGATGTTTCCCAAACAGTTAGTCGTAATGCCTTGCGTATAGCAGCTACCGCGTCTTTACGGCCTGGATCAACACAAGCTAATAGCTCGGCAACAACATCTTCTAATTCGTTCTTTAATTGGGATACATGGGTTAATTCGCCAATTAAATGTACCGCTTCATCAATATCTGCCTTTATTTTATCACCCAGGTTGTTCCAAGCTTCGCGCTGACATTCGCGCACATATTTTTTCGCTTCGTTTTCTAAAGCGGCAACATCATCCTCAGTGATAATAGCCGACTCGACCATCCAGTTGCGCATTTGTAGCAAACAGTCATGATCACCTTCCCAGGTTAAACGGTCCTTTGTTTTATAACGCTCATGCGATCCTGACGTAGAGTGGCCCTGCGGCTGTGTCATTTCAACAACGTGTATCAGCACCGGCACATGCTCCTCACGACAAACAGCTATAGCGCGTTCATACGTTTCGCAAAGCGCAACATAATCCCAGCCGCGTACTTTAAATATTTCGTACCCGTTTGTACCGCTTTCGCGCTGAAAGCCTTTTAATATTTCGGATATATTCTCTTTTGTAGTTTGTATACTGGCAGGTACAGATATAGCATAAGCATCATCCCAAACAGAAATAGCCATAGGCACCTGCAGTACTCCGGCGGCATTAAACACCTCAAAAAACACACCTTCGGATGTAGCGCCATTGCCAATAGTGCCAAAAGCAACTTCATTACCGTTAACAGAAAATGTATCTAACGGTTTAAGTGCTTTGTTTTGGCGATATAATTTTGAAGCATAAGCCAATCCCAACAAACGCGGCATGTGGCCACCGGTAGTTGACATATCAGCCGAGCAATTCATACTTTCTACCTGGTTTTTCCAGCTGCCATCAGCATTGATAAAGCGGGTAGCATAGTGGCAGTTCATTTGCCTGCCGCCTGATGCCGGGTCTTCCTCAATATCAGGGTGAGCATATAGCTGGGCAAAAAACTCTTTAAGGTTGCTCATGCCAGTGGCAAACATAAAAGTTTGGTCGCGGTAATAGCCCGCGCGCCAGTCGCCCTTACGGAAAACTTTGGCCATAGCTAACTGTGCAACTTCTTTTCCATCGCCAAATATGCCAAACTTGGCCTTACCTGTTAGCACTTCGCGCCGACCTATTAAACTGGCCTGCCTGCTCTCGTAAGCTATACGGTAATCTTTAATTACAATACTCTTGAAATCATCAAAACTTAGTTCAGCAAGATCTAATTTACCGGTACCAGGATTTGCAGTTTCGGGCATAGAATTTTATTTAGAATGTAAAATTATAAATCTATTTTGTAATTGGCATAAACACCTAATAAAAGGACAATTTATGGATAAGTTTTGAATTGGCACCATAACTTTTATATGTAAACGCCGTTATTATACATATACTGTTAATACTCAATATGGTTTGTGATAAAATATTTTAATTATTGTGCTACATTATTGCTACACTCAGCTCCATCTGTAACAAATAGATAAATTTATCCGTTATAATGGTTTTTACATTAAACCTTTTATATTTGTAATACTCAAATCAACAATATGAAAAAACTAATTTTAATGTGCGCCGTAATTTTAGGTTTTGCGTTTAACGCATCAGCACAGGATAATCAAAAAGCTGAATTTAAATTTAACGAAGAAAAGCATGACTTTGGTAAAATACCACAAGGCACGCCCGTAACTACTGTATTTACTTTTGTAAACACTGGCGTGGAGCCACTTATTTTAGCAGAAGTTAGGCCTACTTGCGGTTGTACTATTGCTGATTATACTAAAACGCCTGTTAAAAAAGGCGAAACCGGTAAAATAACCATTACTTATAACGCGGCTGTAGTTGCGCCGTTTACTAAAGCTATCGTAGTAACATCAAACGCTAAAACACCACAAAAATATTTAACCATTATTGGCGAAGTTGTAGCCAAAGCGGCGGCACCAAGCACCAGGTAGCGATTAAGACCATAACCCTTGATCTCTGCATAACAGATAAAGAGTCTAAAAAACATAACAAAAAGGCCCGAAATATTTCGGGCCTTTTTGTTTATACATTATCTACTAATTCCATCGACAAAATATCATCTTTTTACTATTTTTGCAACATGCCAAATATATCGCACAAGGGGCAGCGAATGCCCGCTTCACCTATACGAAAACTAACACCCTTTGCCGACAAAGCTAAACTGGAAGGCAAAACAGTATATCACCTAAATATTGGCCAGCCGGATATTGAAACTCCGGTAGGCATGATAGACGCTATTAAAAATATCGACTTTAAAGTTTGGGCCTATACCCCGTCAGAAGGTACGCTGTCTTATCGTAAACAACTTACCAAGTACTATAACAAGGCAGGATATAATATTACTCCGGAGGATATAATTGTTACCACAGGCGGCTCGGAAGCTATATCTATAACCTTTATGACTTGCCTTGATGCAGGCGATGAAGTAATAGTACCCGAGCCTTTTTACGCCAATTACAATAGTTTTGCCAGCCAGAGTGATATTGTGGTGAAACCCATATTATCACACATCAGCAATGGTTTTGCACTACCGCCTATCAGCGAGTTTGAAAAAGCCATAACTGATAAAACAAGGGCGATATTTATTTGTAGCCCTAATAACCCAACTGGTTACGTGTACTCGCGCGAAGAAATGGAAGCTTTAAAAGCACTGGTTTTAAAGCATGATCTTTATCTATTTGCTGATGAGGCATACCGTGAGTTTTGTTACAATAACCAGGAGTTTGTATCGCCCATGCATTTAGATGGATTAGAAGAGAATGTGATCATTATTGATACCGTAAGTAAACGTTATAGCGCGTGCGGTGCCAGGTTGGGCTGCATTATTACCAAGAACCGCAAGTTTTGGAACACCGCCATAAAATTTGCCCAGGCAAGGTTGAGCCCCGGTATGGTCGAGCAAATAGCCGGCGAAGCCGCAATTGATACGCCTGACGAATATTTTGATAAAGTAATAGCCGAGTACACCACCCGCAGAAACACGATAGTGACAGCCCTTAACAATATGGATGGTGTTTATTGTCCTAACGTTGGCGGCGCGTTTTATGTAATGGCGCAACTGCCTATTGATGATTCTGACAAGTTTTGCCAATGGATGTTAGAGAAATTTAGCTACCAAAACCAAACAGTAATGATGGCACCTGCGACAGGGTTTTACAGCACACCGGGTGCCGGCTTAAAAGAAGTGCGCCTGGCCTACGTTTTAAACAATAATGACCTTGCAAAAGCCATGATCTGTTTAGATGAAGCGTTGAAAGTATATCCCGGACGAACAATTGACAATGAACTATTAGCCATAAGCTTATAATCAATCTTAAAAAAACGGCAGCTGTATTAATAGCTGCCGTTTTTTTATTTTACTTAATTGCATGCACTTTTGCGGGCACTGTTTGCAAATAGGCATAAATGTCATTAATCTCCTCATTCTTCAACATCTTAAACTTAGGCATAGGGGGCTTAAGTTTACCGCCTTCCGGAGTAATCCCTTCTTTCATAGCCCGTAAAAACTGCTCTTGGGTAAAGTCGCCAATGCCTGTATTTTTATCTGGCGTGATATTGGCGGCTTTTACAATAGTCTCATTTTCGCCCTTAAATTTGATACCGCCGGCTAAGTAACCTTTGGTTTGATCGGGATATTGATAATTTAATGAAGTGAGTTTTTTAGAATGACAATGGAAGCAGCCCAAATTATCAACCAGGTAATAACCCATAGCTACATGATTACCATCCGAAGGCAACTTAACGTCAGCTTTATACGGCACAGGCTTTGCCTTTAAATTCATGTAGGCTTTACCTATAAATGTAAGATGTGTTACCCCTACAGTAGTGCCATCAGCTTGCACAGCGGCATCGTTTGATCGCAGATAAACAATAATGGCATTTATATCTTCATCTGCCATATTGGGGCGTAGCATATAATTAAAAAACCGTCCATCGCGCGCAACGCCTGTTTTAAGCAGGTAACGTATTTCGGCATCAGTATAATGGTCAGTAACCCCTGTTTTTGAATGTGTGAGATTTGCTGAAACCACTTTCCCGGCGATACCCGGGATATCATGAATTGGGGCGCCGATAAATTTATTAGTCACTCTATCGTAATGGCAACCGCCGCAAATACTATAGGTTAACACCTTACCACGCTCAAAACGAGCATCAGACACGGTGGCCGTATAAGTATCTTTTGTAGTGGCAAATTGTGTTTTACAACTTATTATTACAGCCCCTGTTATAGCGCTTATAATAATTGCAAGGATAAGTCTTCTGTTGTTCATGATGTTTTCGATACGGCGCTTTCAATATCACCGATCATTTATTAAACCAGCCTGGGCCTTAAAAGTTTAGCTTAATTTACTCAGTGTTAGTGTAGTGATGTTATTTTGGCAGAAATGAGATATTGTTAGCTAACAGCCCAAAAATTGGTATATTTGTTGTTCTATGATCTGCTACTGCCACTAAACAGTGCAACTCTACAAAAATGGGGTCGACCGGAATTGACAGGATGGAGATGAGTATGTAAGCATGCAGCGCGTTGGATGAATTAGCGCTTAAATCTGAACGTTCAAAATCACAAATGGCGAAAATAACTACGCCTTAGCTGCTTAATTTAGAATTTAGCTAGCTTTTGTCCCGCCGGTTCTCCGTTTTATTGGATCGGCAACCGGGGCATCGAAAAATAAAACTAGCCTGCTTAACGGTGTGCGTAGCAGGCGAAACAAAACACCTACGGAAGACGGTACAGGTAAGCAGCTGACCTTCCCCTTCCCTACAATTAAACAGATGCTAAGCACGTAGAAAGCATATCTTGTACCATGTTTGGACGAGGGTTCGAATCCCTCCGGCTCCACAAAAAAGTCTTCAGATTTATTTCTGAGGGCTTTTTTTTTATTGACCGTGAATGTTCAAAATTGTTTATTGTCAGGCCAGAAACGCTTAACAGGGTGGGTTATTAAATTAAAATATAATGAAAAAGAAATTAATCACCTGGTCAAATGTGACTACCGTTGTTCTGGCTTTACTGATGATTGTGTTAGTTGTAAGCCCCCAGGCAAAAGCGATCATGATAGAAGGGCTTATGAAAATTGGGCTGTTTAAACCTCCCGTTGAAAATACTGAGCCTGCTAAAACAGTTAGCGGCAGCGCAAATACTGCACCAAGCCTATTATTGAAGGATCCCGAAGGCAAAGTTATCGATATAAAAAACCAGCAAGGCAAAGTCTTATTTATCAATTTCTGGGCAACGTGGTGCCCGCCCTGCATCGCAGAGATGCCGTCCATCAACGAAATGTATGCCCGTTATAAAAACAATCCCAAAGTGATGATCCTGGAGATTGACGTTGATAATAATTTCAGTAAATCAGTGCCCTTTATGAAGAAGAATAAATATCAAATGCCGGTCTATAATATAGCAAGCGAGCTTCCGCGAGGTTTTTTATCAGGCGCTATTCCAACAACGGTCATTATTGATAAAACAGGGACTGTGGTTGCCCGGCACGAGGGCGGGGCCAACTATACAGATAAAGGTTTTTACAAATACCTGGACGGTCTGATTAGTAAATAATTTCTAATTATAAGGTATAAATGATTGGGTTTAAAAAAACTCTTTTCAAAATCCGAATATCAGCCTGACCAACTTTTTTTTATAATTTTTTCGACATCAAAGGTTCCCCAGAACCAATAAATACATTATATGTATTCGCTTTCCCACCTTTATTGGTGTTATCATCCTACGAGAACGGGTATATTAAAATATTGATTTTTTTATATGTTTGTATATTATAAACCCGTACCCAATTCTATCTTTTTAATATAACAAGATAAGCTGTGATTGTGCGATTATACATAACAGAGATCTATATGTACATACATTTATACAAATATTTAAGAAAAGATACTATAACAACGGTATCACTCTTGTTTACCTTGTTTTTAGTCATCAGTCATCCTGTTTGCCGGGCCCAAATCAATAAACCTCAGGTACCGTTGTTAGATGAACTGGCCGGCAGCTGGCAAAATGTAGAGCAGTTGTTATCATTACCGGCAATCAATAGTACGCTTGGGTCTGCGCAAGCCGCGCATGATATTCTGGCTATCGGTCATCTAAGTTATCCTCCAGTTACCATGTCTGGCGAGACCGGGTCATTGCTGATTGATAACCAAAAGCCTGAAATTGACCAGGCGCGTTGGTACCCCTATCAGGTGTGTAGAAGGGGAAAAGCCGGAAATATAAAAATTGAGACAGCAGTACGCATGCATGCCCGTAAAAGAGGGCTGTTATTTCATATTGTGCTCACTAATAGTGGCGTTTCTACGCAAGATTTCGTCATGAAAATAAATTTAACCGCTAATACAGCCGTTTACAAAAATTGGGGGTGGCAAGTACCGAGGAGTAAAGATACAAGTCGTTTTTCAGCCCGACAGATAGATAACGGAAGCGGCTTATTATTGCGGGATGCCCGTGGCGAGTTAAGCAACTGCTTTAGTTTTGAACAAAAACCAACTAGTTTGCAAAGCCGGGGAGATGCAGGGGTGGCGCAATGGCGCATTAGCTTGCGGCCAAATGAAAGCCGGGTAATTAACTACGTCCTGGTTTTTGGCGAAAAGGAACAGGCGGTGCTGTCTATGGCAAAGAATTGGGCGGCTAATTTTAACTCCAATTTTATGCAGGTAAAAACAGATTGGCAAAACCGGTTTAATGCCATGTTTACTCCCCATAATACTTATTTTTCAGGGAGCTTACCCTTGTTGGTAACCGCGGATACGCAGCTTCGGCGCATGTATTATATGAGTGCCATGTCGCTGCTAAGTGTTTTACGCACCGGTTTTTCGGTTGCGCCACGGGTATATGTGAGCAATTCGCCCGAAAGCAACTGTACGATGATGTATTTTTGGGACACCAGTGAATGGGCTTCGGCCCTTGCCTTACTTGACCCAACCATGCTGAAACAATATTTGCGGGCGTGGCTGGCTAAAGGAATTTACAATGGCTATGCCGAAGAATACCTGACAGGCACACTTCAGGGGCCATGGTATAGCGCGAATGATCTATCCATTTTTAGGTTACTTGATGCTTATTTGAATATTACTGGCGACAAGGCTTTTCTTTCAGAAAACATTAAGGGTAAGACTGTACTGGAACATCTGACCAATATTGCCACTAACTGGAAATCTTTAGTTAGACCCGGCCGCACGCTGGCCGATTATGGTGAAGCGAAAAATCTGCTGGAATGTGTACCTACCTATATTCATGAGGTCGCCTCATTTAATGCGGTTAACATTGCCATGATGAGGCGTGCCGCCGCTATACAGACACACTATGGTGATAAGTTAAAAGCCAAAGAATTATATACAGAAGCCGAGCACCAATTACCGGCTGTAATGGCTCTTTATGTACCGGGGCAAGGTATATGGAACGCGGCACATCGCGATGGAACCAAGGTGCAGATCAGGCACGTGTTTGATTTTGCAACTATTGGATTATCTATTAAAGATGATCTTTCGCCACAAGTTAGGAACGAAATGACGCGTTTCGCGGAGACCGAACTTTTAACTGATCATTGGATGCGGGCGCAGTCACTTAGTGATATTGCCGCAGAAGTATCTAATCGCCCCGATCATGGGCCTATGGGTGCGTATAGCGCCTGGCCGGCTGAAAGTATACGAGTAATGTGCTTGTTTGGTAATTTTGATAAGGCGCTTAATTTTCTTCACCGGTGTAGCGCCATTACGTATGAGGGGCCGTTTCCGCAGTCGGTTAAGCTAATGGATAAAACGCCCGGTTCAGCTATCCACATAACAGCGGGCCCTCAAACTTATAACGCCAGTAATGGTGGTTCATTTATGGAAACTATTATCCGTGGTTTTTTTGGTTATGAGCCGGATTTTTTACAAAAGACACCAGTTACTGACCGTAGGCCACATGGTTTTAGCGGACAATTGATAAACGTGCGCGCCGGGCATTCTTTTTTAAAGGTGATTAGTGATAAACGGGGACTAAGGCAAATACCAACAAATTAATAGGCCATGCCATGCTAAAATCAAGCACTTCCGTATAGTGCCGGATGGCTGCACGCATATCGCTGACCTTGAAAAACGGGATAATTTGCCTAAACCAATTTACGCCAACATTCTACTATCAAAACTATTTTCTTCGCCCTATTGATGTTGATAATTACCCAATAAATTTACTAAATTTATTAGTACAATTGCAGGAGATATGATGCAGCTGGCTTATGATTATTTAGAATCTACCAATACCGTAGTTTTCCTGACCGGAAAAGCGGGTACCGGTAAAACTACGTTTTTACAGCGTATCAGGGCAGAATCTAAAAAGAAACTGGCAGTAGTGGCACCTACGGGTGTAGCGGCGATAAACGCGGGCGGAATGACGATCCATTCGTTGTTCCAGTTACCGTTTGGGCCTGTTATTCCGGCTGGTAATTCAAACCCAGAGGTGCATTATAGCACGGAGAAAAAAGAGCTGCTGGGTAGCCTGGAGTTGCTTATTATTGATGAGATCAGTATGGTCAGGCCCGATGTACTCGACCAGGTAGATCTGATTTTGCGTAACGTCAAAAACAACAACCATCCGTTTGGCGGGGTACAGCTACTATTGATTGGAGACTTGTCACAATTAAGCCCGATCATTCGTGATGAGGAATGGGCGTTATTGAGCCGTTATTATACGACACCCTATTTTTTTAGCAGCCTGGTACTGCAAAAAGCGCCTTACGTAAGGATCGAACTGGATAAGGTGTTCAGACAAAAGGAACAGGCTTTTGTGGATATATTGAATGAAGTACGGAATCAAACGATAAGTGACCAGAGCCTGGCGCTATTGAACGCACGCTATGTGCCCGATTTCAGGCCGACAGCTGATGACCCTTATATTACGCTTACTACACATAACGCCATAACACAACAGATCAATAATGAATTTATTGAAGCCTTAGCCGGCGAACAGGTAGAATTTAAAGCCACCATTAAAGGCGAGTTTCCAAAAGATGCCTACCCTACCGAGGTGGAATTAAAACTCAAGGTGGGCGCGCAGGTGATGTTTGTTAAGAATGATAGCTCGGCAGAAAAGCGATATTATAACGGCAAGATCGGCACGGTAACGAAATTAACCAATGATACCGTTACGGTACAAAGCGACAGCCGGGAAATAGAAACCCAGGCCCAGGAATGGACAAATGTTAAATACCAACTTACCGGCGATGAGATTGATGAAACCAATGCCGGTAGCTTCGCTCAGATCCCGCTCAAACTGGCCTGGTCTATCACCATCCATAAAAGCCAGGGGCTAAGTTTTGATAAGGCGATCATTGATGTCAGTGAAGCCTTCGCCCACGGCCAGGCCTATGTAGCGCTGAGCCGTTGCCGCAGCTTATCAGGCATGGTGCTGCGCAACCCTATAACTGCGCGCAACATCATTGGCGACCCGGCAGTAACAAGGTTTAACACAAAAGCTAAATTATTGCAGCCAGACCGCGAACAACTGGAACGCGACCAACAAGCTTACTGTTTGTTCCTGCTTACAGAACTATTTAACTTTAATGGCCTGGAAAAACGTACTGAAGGCTTTGAATACCTGTTGCCCGATTTGCAACCCACGATACTAACTATAGCCCACCGCTCGGCCCGCCAACTGGTTAACTATGATACTGAACGCATCCAAAAAGCTGCGGCTTACTTCCACGGAAAACTATCGGCAGCTACTCAAAGCCTGCATCAGCAATTACCCGCGTTCATCGGTCAATCAAAAGAGACCGCTGCTAAAGCTGATGAATTGATTAATTGGATCATGGCGCGCATTAAAATATTGGATCATTTTACCAAGGCAGAGTTCACCACACCTGCCTACCTGGAAGTTCAAAATAAAAAAAGCAACGTTAGCACTTATCTTAAAACGTTGAATGCTTTACCCAATGAAGAATTGTATGAGCAAATACTGGCCTGGCGCCAAACGATAGCTACCAAAGAAAAAGTTATGCCAAATATGATAATGTCAGAAAAAGCCATGGCAACCATCGCCGAAAAATTACCGGCTACCTTAAAAGCGCTTAGTGCTATCAAAGGTATCGGCCCCCAAAAAGCCACACAATTCGGAGCAGACATCATCGGTTTGATACGGGCTTACGAGTATCTACAGAGCAGCGGAGCCGAACAGGCCAATTTGTTCCAGGCCCGTTAAGACCAAGGTAGTGTGTATATACACCCCGTATACACTGGCAAAATTGTGTCATCACTTTTATTAAATATATTATTGTAATGCTAATCCGGTTGATAAATAATATCTCACAATAGCCTGAAACATACAGCTTTGATAATAAATAATTATTAACATTACATTTAAAAGAAGTGCACCAACTTTAGTTGATATGAAAAAAATACCCGCGTTAATATTGATATTATTTATAAGCACCTTATTAAAGGCGCAAGAACACCAAATGTCTAAAAGCTATGTGGTACCTGCTGATACGTTGGTTCAAAAAAAGCTGCGTCAATGGCAGGATCTAAAATTTGGCTTATTTATGCATTGGGGACCATACAGCGAATGGGGTGTAGTTGAAAGCTGGAGCCTTTGCCCCGAAGATGAAGGATGGACACAGCGAAAGGGCCCATACGGTGCTAATTATTATGAGTACAAAAAAGCCTACGAAAATTTGCTGACCACGTTCAATCCCACAAAATTCAATCCCGAAAAGTGGGTAAAAGCGGCAAAAAATGCCGGGATGAAATATGTAGTATTTACTACAAAGCACCATGACGGATTTTCGATGTTTGATACCAAACAAACAGATTACAAGATAACCAGTTCCAGGGATCCGTTTTCGTCAAATCCCAGGAGTAATGTTACTAAAGAGATCTTTAATGCCTTTAGTAAAGAAAACTTTATGATAGGCGCGTATTTTTCGAAACCCGACTGGCATAGTGAATATTATTGGTGGTCATACTTCCCGCCGATGGGCAGAAATGTAAATTATGACCCTGCCAAATATCCCGACCGTTGGCAAAAATTTAAAGATTTTACCTACAATCAAATTGGCGAATTGATGACTGATTACGGCAAAGTAGATATATTGTGGTTAGACGGTGGCTGGGTAAGACCCAAATCTACGTTCGATAGCACCTCGCCTGAATATAAAAAGATCTATGACCAGAATATAAATATGGCCAATATAGCTGCAATGGCCCGAAAAAAACAACCTGGTTTAATAATAGTAGACCGTACAGTGCCCGGAGAATTTGAGAATTATACCACACCCGAGCAGAAAGTACCTACTGAGCCTCTTGATCACCCGTGGGAAAGTTGCATAACAATGGGTAACTCCTGGAGTTATGTGCCGGGCGATCATTATAAGTCGACAAATCAGATAGTTTCTTTATTGGTTAAGATCGTATCAAGAGGGGGTAATTTGTTAATGAATATAGGCCCCGGCCCTGATGGCGACTGGGACCCGATAGCATACAGCCGCCTTGAACAAATTGGCGCCTGGATAAAAGTTAATGGTGAGGGGATATATGGAAGCGATGCTGTTGCCCCTTACTCTGAAGGGAATATATTTTATACAAAAAGCAAAAACAGCAATATCATATATGCGTTTAGCCTGTCTGACAACGATAAGGTAAAACTACCGGGCACACTTACCTTGCATCTAAC
>DHIR01000166.1:33845-59868 GCA_002403905.1 Mucilaginibacter sp. UBA4741 | reverse complement strand
CTTGCATCTAAAAGGCATCAATAAGATTAAAAAAGTGAGCTTATTAGGTGTAGAAAGAAAAATAAAATTTAGCACCGCCAACGATGCGCTAACCATTACAGTCCCGGCCGATTTGCAGGAAAACAATAACTTAACGCAAACAGCAACTTTTAAAATACAATACTAGTTTAGAAGCAGACCAATTAGAAATGTATTTATTTGATCTTGATCGAAGCGGGTTCCGTGGTTCGTTAACGGTCTGAATTTTGTATAGATAATCAATAATTAAGACAAGAGCAGCATGAATCCGAAGGTTGATTTTTATTTTAACAAAGCCCAAAAGTGGCAGCAAGAACTGGAGCAATTGAGAATGATTGCTCTTGATTGTGGGCTTACCGAAGATTTGAAGTGGGGTTGCCCCTGTTACACATTTAATAAAAGCAACATCGTATTAATACATGTGTTTAAAGACTACTGCGCGTTTTTGTTTTTTAAAGGCGTATTGTTAAATGATGCCAATGGTATACTGATCCAACAAACGGAGAATGTGCAGGCGGCGCGCCAGATCAGGTTTACCGGCCTTATGCAAGTAGTAGAAATGGAACCTGTTTTGAAGGCTTACATTTTTGAAGCCATTGAAGTAGAAAAAGCCGGCTCGAAAGTGGAGCTTAAAAAGACAGCAGAATTTAACATGCCTGCAGAATTTCAAACTAAACTAAACTAAACCAGATCCCTGCTTTACAAGTTGCTTTTGAGGCGTTAACACCCGGAAGGCAAAGAGCATATTTGCTGCATTTTTCTGCTGCCAAACAATCAACAACCCGCCTGGCAAGGATTGAAAAATATGTGCCGCAAATCCTTAATGGAAAAGGTTTAGCTCATTATATCATGAATAAATTAATCAAACTTTAAGATTATTTTACCTTTCAAATAAAGTTATCCCATTATACGTAACGGGCATATCTTTACTAAACAGGCCAACCTGTGATACAGGCCACGATCCTTTGATCTCAGTAATTTGTTTACCATCAAGAAACAGAATGACTTTGTCATCTAATTTAACGGTCCTCAAATTATAGTCGGATGTTTTTTCCTCGGTAACATAAAGTTTATAAACATGGACTGAATTATCAGCCGCCGAACTAACCAGCCTAAGCGCATCTGCGGTTATTTTACTAAATTCAATTTTATTCACCGCCTGATTATCACGCGATACTACCTTAAAATCCAAAGGATGCCATTCTCCATTGCTACGGTAAAATATTTTTAAAGAATCAAACTGATTAATTTGAAACTCCCCTTTGTTATAAACTGATTTTACAATCTCCAAAGATGATAGCTCTGTGTTTTTCTTTAACGGGTAAAACTTCATTAATCCATCGCCATATTTAGGATCGGGATATTTACACACCTTCCGTTTTAACGGCAAAGTTATGTTCCCGGTAGCCACACCCTTTAATTTCCCCGAGATGTCCAGGTTACCGCTTTTGAAATTCAATCCTATTTGCAGATAATTGTCTTTATCAATATAAACCGGATAGATGCCTGCCGTTCCCTTATCAGATTTGCCATTCCCATTTAAGTTCCTGTAAATCTGGGTGTCAAACTCATACTGGTTTAGCAAGTCGCCTTTAAAAGCCGAAAAACTTCCTTTATCTTCGGATAGAGAGATGCCATTTTTCGAAACTGTCCACCGTCCGGAGGCCTTTTCACCATTTGCCGAATTGTTCCACCCGACGATAGTCGAATTATATTCATCCCATCCGGGCGTATATATCGCACCGTCAAACGAAGCGCTGCTGTTTTCGATAAATATTCCGGGGATTCCCTGCGTAGAGAAAGTAGAAGTTATTTTATTGTTACCCGGTGCGGGGTTGTCATCAATCAGTATATCAAACCGTTTATCATTTTTATATACTGACAGGCTATGATAAACATTAAAATTGAACTCAGTTGATAGTTTATTTTTTTTAACCAATTCTTTGCCATCCTTCACTAACCTCGAATACCACGTTCCCTCTTTTTGATTAAATCCTACCTCCAAAAAATTTGCAGTGCTTGCGTAATAAGCTATAATACCCACATTTCCTTTTTTGTGAGAGTCGTTCTTTACACCAATCTTAAATAGATAGTTGCCTGATTTGTGGCTTTTAATTAAGGCGAGGGTTTTGTTTGCTGCATCGACTTGCTTTAGTTCATTATTCTGTATCTGCCATTTGCCCGTCTTAACATCCCATTTGGTTTTAATGTCTGTTTTATCTCCGGATTCAAAACCATCGCCAAATATGGGTAATGACGGGTTTGGGTGATAGCCCGGTGTTTTGCTGCCGGTTGGCCCGTCTACGGTTAATTCATGGTCGTTAAAAACAACACGGTTTACAAACTGACCCCGTCGTCCTCCATTTTTAATTCCAAAATATACCAGCCACCATTCAATGCCGTTAGGCCCCTTAACAATATTAGGCTGTCCGGGGTTTAACAAAATGTCATCGCCCGGTTTTGTCAAAGGGTCTATTAATTCAACATCCACATTGGCAGATCTTCTTCCCCTTTTACTATGTACTGCAATTACGTTATTGCCGGCTTTTAATTTTTGTATGATATCGCTTTTAAGGTCAATTGTTGAATAGTTGGTCCCGGTACCACTGTATACCATCTGCCCGTCAATATATACTTCGGTCGGTCCGGCATGGTTAACCAGTAGTTGCAGGTTATCTGATGGTGCAGGGGTCATCGTAAAACGCTTTCTTACCCAAATATCATCACTGTTCCATCCGGTTTGTCTTCTGATTAGGGTACTGCCCTTTACCTCCTGGTTTGCAAATCCCTTTTCGCCACTTTTCCAACCCGAATCTGTAAAGTCGGGTTTCATCCAATCATCCGCGGGTTTATCAAAGACATATTTCCAGTTACTAAAAGCTTCGAGCGATGAGGTGAAGAAATACCTCATTTCATCCGGGTTATCGGTTAAATTTTGTTGTACAACCGGTTGCAGATATTTATTGCCGCTGTTAAAACCAAGCGGATCGTCAGCTTCTGCCACTCCCAAAGCATAATTACCATACAAATTGGCACTATGATTTGCATTGTACATCATGTAGTATTTTGAGCGGTATTTCATCACCCAGGGACCCTCCGTCACATTGTTATCGTACCGTTCCCAGGTTTCGGGTAATGAATTAAAGATGTATTTCGGGTCGCCTTTAAGCGTCCATGGGTTGGCCATTGGCTGTCCCCAAATGGTATTGCCATCGGTAAACTTTACCGAATAGAAATAAAATGTACTATCTGTATTGATAAATAAATTGGCATCTATACGGTTATCAAACCAGGTTTTTTTATTCGGTTCAACATATGGGCCAAGGATATTGTCAGCAACGGCATGCCCTATATGCACGGTCATGTTTTTTATACCCCAAAAGTTAACAGACCAGTAAAAATGGAACTTCCCGTTCCAATATTTAATATCCGCAGCATGGATTTGGTTGTCGCCAAAAGGTTTTCCTTTTGTCCATTCGTTATTCATTGAAAAAACATGCACCGGCCCGATCCATTTTATAAGATCGTCTGAAACATAAAACCCGCCCATTGTAGCAACACCAGCCAGGTAATATTTACCATTAAAGTTTATTACCCCGGCATCAGCAACCCCTTCAACAACCGGATTGCTCTGCGCATATAATGCGTAATTTGACAAACCTAAAAACAGGAAAAGAAAGGTGAGTAAAGCGATTTTTAGATCTTTCATTTGGTTTATTGTGATCTAAATGTACAAATTGTTTTTTATCAGATATTATATTCCCCGCCCTTGTTTGTTTTATCATCACAAGGGTGAGCAGAAATAAACGCGAGCGCATAACACTGCCCGGCTTTAGGCGGAAACGCCCTGCTTATTTCCTATCACTTCGTCCGGTATTACAAAGTACGGAAACATCGCCTGATAAAATGGTGGCATAAGTTTGTCACCACATTTTAAGTTAAGTTTTTTAACCGGTGAGGGTGTTGCCGCTATCGCGACAATGAGTATGTATAAAAGTCGGCAAAAAGTGTTGGTATTTGTTGTCAAATAGTGCACAAAACACGGCAAAACCTACACCAATGTTGGTTACAAGTGTATAAACGGTGGGGATTGATGGTTTTATATAAAAAACTATAAATCAATAATATAATAATAAAAAATCGCCCGGATTTTTTAAATTATTCCGCCAATTTTTGGCCCTTATTGGTGTTGTTACTACACGGACGTAAAAATTAAAGCAAGGCCATAAAAAAAGCCTATTCACTATACGCGAACGGGCTTTATTTTTTTATTACATTAGGCTGCCTTCGCCCTTATTGATGCTATCACCAACAAAGGCCAAGGATCTTTCTATTTAGAAAGTTTGACTTTTACCGCGGTAGGTCCTTTCGCTCCCGGCTCTATCTCAAAGGTCACTTTATTGTTTTCTTTGATGGGCTCGGTCAAGCTATTGACGTGAACAAATATGCTTTCCTGAGTTTGCATATCCTTGATAAAGCCGTAGCCTTTGGCTTCATTAAAAAAGCCAACAATACCGTTCCTGACGATCTCATGCACAATGTCCGCCTGTTTGGGGATAGCGATTTGAACATCTTCCGACTTGATCTTCAACTTTTTGGTAGGGTCAGGCGGTGTAGAGGTGATGTTTCCATATTCATCAATATAGGCCATCATATCTTCCAGAGTCTTTCCCTTAACAAAATTAGCCTTGCGATCTTCGGCTTTTTCTCTTTTGTCCTGCGACTTTTTAAGCCGTTTCTTTTCTTTTTCTTTTTTACTGAAGGTTGCTGTTGATTTTGCCAAGACTGATTACGCTATTTTAACATTAACCGCGCTCGGACCCTTTTTGCCATCTTCTACTTCGTAAGTTACCGAATCACCCTCGCGGATCTCATCGATTAAACCCGTTACGTGTGCAAATACTTCTTTTCCACCTTGATCTGGGGTAATAAAGCCGAAGCCTTTTGATTCATTAAAAAATTTTACTGTTCCTGTTGCCATGATTTATTTTGATTAAGCGTGCAAGATACGGCTTATTATTGATGACTTTGCATAAAACCAATCAATCACTAAAAATTCAACCGCCTGTCACAATTTTTTTATTGTGATTTTTAACCCTATAGGCAACCTTTTTCAAGCAGCGCTCGTGTTAATAATAATCAATCCTGTTAAAAACATAATTAGCAATTTCATGATACCTGTTTCGGTTGTTATTATTACCAAAAATGAAGCTGACATTATAGCCGACTGCATTGCCGCTGCTAAAATGATCACGGATGATATAGTGATAATTGACAATTACAGCACAGACGAAACGCTAAATATTGCCTTAACCGAGGGCTGCCGAGCCTATCAAAAAAACTGGGATGGATACGGCACTAATAAAAACAAAGGCATTGAGTTAGCTAAATACGACTGGATATTAAGCATTGACGCCGATGAAATAGCCGACCTGGAATTGGTGATGTCTTTGCACAGTTTAAGGTTGGATGACCCAACTATGGTATATGATATCCGGTTCAAATCCTACTTCGGTAAAAAATTAATACGTTATGGCAGTTGGGGAAGAGATCATCATATCCGTTTATTTAACCGTACGGAGGTTAAGTGGTCGCAATCAAACGTTCATGAGACTTTAGTACTGCCGGATAATACGAAGATGCAGCGATTAGATGGCTACATGCACCATTATTCTGTAAAAGACAGTAATGAGTGTAACAGTAAAGCCCTTTATTATGCCCGCCTTAGTGCCGAAATGTATTTAAATAATGGTAAAAAAACTAACCTCATTAACCTTAATATATCACCTATGTTTGGCTTTCTAAAAAGCTATATTTTATTTAGCGGATTTTTAGATGGCAAAGAAGGCCTGCAGATTGCCCGCATTACCTACAAAAACAAATGGCTTAAATACCATTACCTGCTTCGGCTAGAAAACAATCTCAAGAAAAAGCAATACATAAAACCTAATTTAGCAGTTGAATATTAAGTATTTAACAAGCTAGTGAGCAGCAATAATCTAAAAAACCTATCAGCCAATGCCTTGCAGCTTGTTGCCAACCAGGTTTTTGGCTTAGTAATATTTTATATCCTCTCTACCACTCTAAGTAAAGATAGCTTTGGGCAAATTAACCTGGCCTTAGCAATTTTATTATCGGCATTTAATATTCTTTCCTGCGGGATTGACCAACTCATTATCAAAAAAATTGCCGCAGGGGGTGATAAGCAATCGGCGTTATCCCTATATATTACTCATACACTATTTACAGGCCTGGTATTTTACGGGATATTGGTGGCGGGGTTATTTGTATTTCCGCACCCGCCATCGATATATAATTTATTGCTGCTGATAGGGATTGGCAAACTAATGACCTATTTGTCTACCCCTTACAAACAGGCGGCTAACGGATTAGAATTGTTTAAACTATTGGCCTGGCTATCAATTATATCCAATTTTGTACGATGTGTTCTTTTAGTAACTTTTTTAATACTTCATAAGCTTGACCTATATGTCATTGTTGCGATATTTATTATTGGTGATACTTTAGAATTTGTATTAGGGATGCCTTTATTTAAAAAGTGGGCCAAAATACCGATAGCTATAAAATGGGATAAAACAAACTACATTAACCTGTTGCGCGAAGCGCTGCCACAAATTGGTGTAGTGTTGATTACCTCCTCGTTGGCTCGCTTTGATTGGATATTTATCGGCTTCATCCTATCAGCGGCAAAGCTGGCCGAGTATAGTTTTGCTTATAAGTTATTTGAGATCGCTACACTACCCTTATTAGCTATCGCACCATTGCTTATCCCCCGTTTTACCAAAATGTTTAAACAAGACGGGGTTAATACGAATGGCTTAAAGTTTTTGATCAGGATGGAAATGATCCTGGCTGCTTTTACGGTATTGCTGTTAAATATATATTGGGCACCTGCTATTGATTGGTTAACACATGGCAAATACGGGACGGTGAATATTAATACCATTTTTATACTATCGCTCTGTTTACCATTGTTGTACATGGAAAACTTTTTGTGGACCATCTTCTTTGCGCAAGGGCGGCTAAAAATGATCCTAAACGCGTTTATAGTGACACTGGCGGTAAACATCGCGGGCGATATTATACTTATTCCTATTTATAAAAACGAAGGGGGTGCTATAGCATTTCTATTAGCCTGTATTGCACAAATTATATTTTACTTAGGTAAAAACACTTTGCCCGAATTGAAAAAAATAGGGCAACCGTTAATTATTTGTACCGCTTGCGCGTTGGTTAGTGGGCTTACAGCCAAAGCCATTTTTGCAGATAGTTGGCCATTGGTACCAGTTGCAATATTGGGCTATTTAGCCTTATTATTTATTACGGGTCAATTGCAATTAAAAGACAGGCAAAGACTTAAAGCAATTATTGGTTAATATACCTCAGTATAGTCGATAGCAAGCAACCAAATTCATTTTTTAATCGTAATCCCTCTATCGGGATTAGCAATTTTATCGGGTCCCGAAAGACACGGATGACCCAACTACTATCAGCTTTAAATTTTAAAAAACTAAAAGGCTACGCAGACTGGAAACTGCTGTTGTTTTTGCTGTTGTTTTTAAATGTAAAGCTGGCTGTTAAAGTTCCTGCTATAGTCCTAATTTATTTATTACAGTTTGATTTCAAGTTTGGTTTTAAATTAAAAAATTCAAGGCTACCACTGTTTTATCCATTGATAATTATTCTGGCGCTGGTGGGTTTTGTAATTAATGGCAATTATTTCAACACCAACTATAACCTTGTATTTGTAACCGGGATTGGGTTTTGGTTGATCTGTATACTGGCCATACACCAGGTTAAATTATCGGTCGAAAAAAATGATACGGAAGTAATCTATCGCACTATTTTGCTTTTCTTCATCATTAATGCGGTGGCCTCACTATTAAACCTGGCATTCATCGTATTAGAAACTCATGCGCTCAACCCATACACTTATCAGGGCCAATATCAAAAATATTTTATCAGCACCGGCGATTTTGTTAAAGGCATCACTTTTGATACCTCAACAACCAACGCTGTCCTAAATGCCTTTGGGGTTATTTACTTCCTGACTAAAAAAAATGCGGCAATGGTACTGGTTTGCATGATAATTTTATTGCTTACAGGCAGCAACTTCACTAATGTATTTACGCTAATTATCCTCTCTGTTTTATTTATTTTTAACAGCACCAGGGATCAAAAAAGTGTTATAGTTATCTGCCTGATGTTTTTGGCAGTATTCATGGCCAAAATATCGCCGCAGAATAACAACTATGTAGTAAACACTATTAAATCTGTTTTCTACAAAAAGCAGATCATATCTCCCTGGCCTACCGACAACCATATACCAATTACCCAAAGGCCGGACAGCACTTTAAATCCTGAAGAAAAGAAAGAGAAGATAGTTACGCTTTATCTTGACAGTTTAGCAATGGCTCATGCGCCCAGAGTAGTGCATCAACCACTCCCGGCAACTATACTTATAACCCCTACCGGGAAAATAGAATTGCCAAAGCCTAATCTTAATGCGCCAATATATCAATGGCTTAAAACAACACCGCCGGAACAAAAGCAACTGGCTGATTTTGTTCAGACCAATGAGAAAAATCTTCCAATTTCAAGTAACTCACATTGGGGCACCGTACCCGGGAAAGTTATAGGATTATTGCAAACTATAAACTTTTTAAAACAACATCCTGCCAAAATTATAGCAGGCGATGGTGTTGGTAATTTCTCTTCGAAACTGGCATTTAGGGCAACAGGGCTAAAGTTTACGGGTGGATATCCGCAAAAATATATTTATATCAATCCTGATTTTTTAACCAATCATTTAGATATCTATTTAAACTTTTTTAGCAAGGGTGCCAGCGCACATTCATTAACCAACAGCCCGTTTTCTGTATACGATCAATTATTAGCCGAATATGGTTTGGCTGGTTTACTAGCGTTGTTTATGTGTTACCTGGGCTTTTTCGCAAAGCATTATTTAACACTTACTTATGGCATACCCATAATTGCATTGGTTATGTGTATTTTTTTTATTGATTACTGGTTTGAGCAGTTATCGGTACTAATATTTTTTGAATTACTGCTTTTTCTAAATATTAAAGAAAGACATGAATTATTAAGCCCAAAATTGCCAATTACAAAATGAGAGCTACGCCTAACATAACCGTTTTAATGCCTGCATATAATGCCGAAAGGTATATACGCGAGGCTATTGAATCTGTTTTGCTGCAAACGTATACAGACTTTGAGTTGCTGATCGTCAATGATGGATCGACCGACGGAACCGTGGCTATTATTAACAGCTTTAAGGACGACCGCATCGTATTGATCAATCAATCTAACAGGGGCGTGGCTGACGCGCTTAACACCGGCCTTAAATATGCAAGGGCGCCCTATATAGCACGTTTTGATGCGGATGATGTATGTTATCCATATCGCCTTGAAAAGCAAATACGCTTTTTACACGATAACCCCGAATACATTTTAGTAGGCAGCGAGGCTAAATATATTATAGAGAATGGCGATTTCCTGTTCGATTTTCATTGTATAGCGTACTCGCACGAGCAGATCATGGATAAGCTGTATTTCTATTGCCCGTTTGTGCATCCAACGGTTATGTACAAAAAAGAAAGCGTAATTAATGCAGGTGGCTATCCCACCCATGCGCATAATTTTGAAGATTATTTATTGTGGACCCACCTGGTAAACGAAGGTCAGTTTTGCAATTTGACAGAACCGCTGATAAAATACCGTCTCAATTCATCATCAGTAACTATTGATGAAAAATGGCGCGGCAGAAGGTTCCGAGAATTAAAACGAGAGATAGTTTTACGTGGCTCTATCACCGCGGCAGAAGGCAACGAATTACTGGCAATTATCAAGGACCAGAATATAAAAAAAATAAAGGAAGGAGCCTATAATGCCTTATGCGGCAAAAAATTCCTGACAGATAATCATCAACCTGAAAGAGCACGAGATTACTTTAACAAGGCTATAAAAATATACCCTTTACGATTGGAAAACTACTTATTGTACGTGTTAAGCTATTTCCCGGAAAACCTGATAGCGTGGTTGCATAAGCTAAGCCCAAACAAACTATAAACAGCCATGAAAGTAGCCATCATAACCAGATCAACCTTATATAATGCCC
The DNA here is from genome assembly GCA_002403905.1 of Mucilaginibacter sp. UBA4741. GTDB lineage: Bacteria > Bacteroidota > Bacteroidia > Sphingobacteriales > Sphingobacteriaceae > Mucilaginibacter. Next base: position 49,691 of record DHIR01000166.1, on the reverse strand, counting down.
CCGGTGGGGACACCGTACAGGCTATGGAAACCGCCCGGCATTTAGCGGATATGGGTGTGATGGCCGAGATCAAACTTTCTAATGAAACAATAGCTTATGAGGATTATGACCTTTTGCATTTTTTCAACCTGATTCGCCCGGCTGATATTTTACACCATAGCAAAAAGGCGGGAAAGCCATTTGTAGTATCAACCATATTGGTAAACTATAGCGAGTATGATAAACATCACCGTAAAGGCGCAGGGATGTTGTTTAGTCATTTTTCATCGGACAGCATTGAGTATTTAAAAACAATGGCTAGATGGTTCTTAGGCCGCGATCATTTATCAAGCCTGAGCTATATATGGAAAGGGCAACGTAAAAGCATTATGGAGATATTAAATAATGCCGCGTTTATACTGCCTAATTCAGAATCAGAATACCGGCGTGTTGTGCAAATGTATCCCGCCCCGGTAAAATACAATGTAGTGCCCAATGGTATTAACACCGATCGATTCCATTATAACAACATCTTAAAAAAGGATGACTTACTTGTGCTTTGTGTAGCCCGGATTGAAGGAATAAAAAACCAACTTAACCTTATTAAAGCATTAAACAATACCCGGTTTAAACTATTGCTGATAGGCAATCATAGCCCTAACCAAACCGCTTATTATAATCAATGCAAGGATATTGCCGCACCCAACATCAGCTTTATTGACCATCTGCCGCAGGACGAATTAGTAGAATATTACCAGCAGGCAAAAGTGCATGTATTACCAAGCTGGTTTGAAACTACCGGTCTAAGCTCGGTTGAGGCCGCGGTTATGGGTTGCAATTTGGTAATAACCGATAAGGGTGATACTAAAGAATACTTTGAAGAATATGCTTTTTACTGCGATCCGGCGCAGCCGCAAAGCATATTCGCCGCCATTGAAAAAGCAAGCGCAGCTGCCCCCAATTATCAGCTTCGCGAAAAAATATTAGATAAATATACCTGGACCAAAGCCGCAGAGCAAACTTTTAAAGCATATCAAAAAACTGTTGTCGCATGAAACTTAAAATAGCCATATTAGGAACAAGGGGCATACCCAACCATTACGGTGGGTTTGAGCATATATCAGAGTATGTATCGGCCGGCCTGGCAAAAAGGGGGCATAATGTAAGCGTGTACAACTCGCACAATCATCCTTATACTAAGGACACCTGGAACGGTGTAAACATTATCCATTGTTATGACCCTGAGTATTTAATTGGGTCGGCAGGCCAGTTTGTGTATGACTTGAATTGTATCCGCGATGCCCGCAACCGCAACTTTGATGTAATTATTGTAATGGGCTATACCAGTAGTTCGGTTTGGGGCAGTTTGTATCCTGAAAATAGTGCCATCATTACTAATATGGATGGGCTGGAGTGGAAACGATCAAAATATTCAAAACCGGTACAAAAATTTTTAAAATATGCCGAGAAACTAGCGGTTAAACATAGTCAGTATTATGTATCAGATTCTATGGTGATAAAATCATACCTGGCCCGTAAATATGATATTAACAGCCGTTATATACCTTATGGTGCTGATATGATCACCGAGATTGAAAGGGAACAACTCTTCCCTGCCGAAGCTGCCAAAGAAGATTATTTTTTGCTGATGGCCCGTATGGAGCCCGAAAACAATATCGAAACTATTTTAGAGGGATATAATCAAAGCAACTCTAATAAACCGTTTAAAGTTTTAGGCGATACGGGCAATCGGTTCGGCAAGTTCATCACCCAAAAATTTAAAAAAGATAACCGTATTGAATTTAAAGGGTCAATTTTTGATACGGCGAAAGTGCGCGCGTTGCAAAACAACTCATACCTGTATTTTCATGGGCATAGTGTTGGTGGCACCAATCCATCGCTTTTAGAAGCCATGGCCAGCGAAGCATTAATAGCTGCCCATAACAACCCATTTAACCAGGCTGTTTTAAGTACCGATGCCTTTTATTTTTCAAACTCTACTGATGTTAAGCAACTGGTAGAAACCGTAAAACACCAAGACACCGAGAAAGCCATGGTTAGTAACAACCTCCAAAAAATAAAGCACCTGTTTAACTGGGAAAGCGTGGTTGATGGTTATGAGCAATATGCTATAGAGTGTTACCTACATTATAATAATGGAAAGACTATTTATTAAAGACGATACACTGGCTAACAAAATAAGCTATTACCATTTGATGGTATTTATGGCCAGCTTACCGTTTGATTTTTTTTACAGCCATGTTATACTTATAAGCTTTGCTATTCACACCTTAATTCAATTGAATAAAAAAGATATTCAACCTGTTTTTACGGTTAGGAACATGCTATTGCAATCGGTGTTTTTTGTTACGCTGTTAAGTACTATTTATACCATTAACCGCCCGCAAGCTTTTAATGAATGGGGCAGGCATATTAGTATTTTTCTTTTCCCCGTACTATTTAGTTTAACATCGTTTGATATTAGAAAATATCGATCTCAGTTACTATTAGCCTTTTCATTGATCTGTACAGCAACTATAGGCTATTTGTATTTAAATGCTTTCCATACCATTAGGTTTTACAAACTACCTTACAAGACAATTGCAACAGCAGCTTTTACCAATCATAACTTTGCCGAGCCTATTGATATGCACGCTACATTTTTTTCATTACAGGTAGCTATCGCGTTGATTTATTTATTGTCGGCATTACTAAAAGAACAATCTAATTATTACCGAGTTTTTTATGGTATTTGCATAGGTATACTTTCAGCAGGTCTTATCCAGTTATCATCAAAATCTGTTTGCGTGCCTTTGTTTTTCATTGTCAATCTGGCAGTTCCATACTTTTTATTGCAGGGGAAGAGCAGATTTAGATTTATTGGAGTTGCAGCTTCATTATCTGTATTGATCATTGCAGGAATATTTACGTCAGGCATTTTAAAGGTGCGATATATTGCAGATTTTAAATATGATCTCAGGCTAACATCAAAAGATAACCGTTTTGATTCGCGACTTGACAGGTGGAGTACGGCTATTGATCTGATCAAACGAAAGCCAGTTATAGGTTACGGCGCAGGTTCGGAGTTAGGCTTATTACACGAAAGTTTTTTTGCCCGGAAATATTATAACTCATTTATAAACAACCTAAACGCGCATAATCAATATTTAAGTTTCCTGATAAAATCGGGCATAATAGGTTTGTTGGTCTATTTAACTACGCTATGGTTCGGCTTTAAGCAAGCCTTGCAAAAAAAGGACCTGTTGTTTTTTACTTTTATGGTGCTGATAGTATCGGTGTCGTTCTCAGAAAACCTACTGGATGTAGATAAGGGAATTATATTTTACGCGTTTTTCTTTTCGTTTTTTATATTCTCTATGAAAGCTAAAACACGCAATGCGTTATAGTGAAGTTTACTTTTTTCTAAGTGAGATAATATAATAATCGCCAATAAAGCGCCACGGCCAGCTTGACCTGTAACGGTCTTCCATCTTTTTTAACCAACGATAAGCTCTTGGATATTTTTCGGCAAAATGTTCTATGTATGATGGCGGTACAATAGTGCATAACCCTTCGACAGATAATACATCAAATGCATTTTTAGCTGCATTAATAATGTAAGATGGGTTGTAATACCAACAAGTAAAATACGTACCTTCTACATGCGCCCTTACCCCGTTTTTACTGAACCAACGGCGGGTAGCCGTTTTAAATTTACCCTTCAATAATAACAACGACTCCCACAAACAAAACTTAGGCAGAACAACCAAAGTAGCCATACCATCCTTATTTAACAGGCCCGGTAATGAAAGCAGAACTTTATCTAATTCGCCCGTACAGTTAAGGCCCGCAAAGTTGGAGAATATATGATCGTAAGGGCCTCTATTTTTAAGATGATCTAATTGGGTGAATGAACATAGTTCGGTAGATATTAAATTGTTCAGTCTATGTTTTGCCGCTTTTTCCTGCAATTGTTGCTGCATACCTTCGGCAATGTCAGTAGCATGCACCGTATGGCCCAAACCTGCAAAAAAAATCGCATCCTCGCCGGTACCGCTATTTAACTCCAATATAGAAGCATTGGGATTTATGTATTGCAAAACATGCGCCCTTACCCTATCGCGTTTGTATTTTACAATGGTGTTATCAGCATATATATCATCAAATATATCCGACTGCGCCGAAAAAGCTTTTGCCGCATATTGCTCGTTTATATTTTCTGCAACAGTCGCCATCACGCTTTTTCTAATTGGTTAAGTTTTATACGCTCAATGTAAGTAGCCGGTGTATAGTATAATACAGATGCCGCCTTTTTTAAATTGCTAACATTAACACTTAACGGATTTTTAAGCAACTTAACCATGCTATTTTTCGCCAAATGCATGTGGTAGTTTTTATGCACATATTTATGTAATTGCTTATAATAAGTGGCAGGGAATGTATTGGTAAACATTAAGGCCATTTCGTCACTATCTGTCCAGTTGGTTTTTTTCTTCAGATCGGCTTTTACGCGATCATAAAAAACAGTACCGGGCAGTGGGTACGATACGGATATACCAATCTCGAACGGCAACAACTCATTTATCATTTTTATGGTTTGAGCTATATCGGCTTTCTCCTCGCCCGGATAACCAAACTGGATAAAGAACGAGGGTTTTATACCTACTTTCTTCATCGCTTTGGTGGATTTCCGTATCTGATCAACCGTAATGCCTTTATCCATGGCATCCAGTATTTTTTGCGAACCACTTTCGGCACCTATCCACACATTTTCGCAGCCAGATGCAGCCAATGCATTTACCAGTTCTTCATCAACCAACAAATCGGCCCGCGATTGTATTTTAAAACGCGTGCATAAATTTTCTTTTTGAATTAACTGTGAGAACTCCAGTACCCAACCCGGTTTTAACCCAAAAATATCATCGCAGAACCAGATATGATCAATTGGGTAACGTTCTTTTAGCATTTTTAACTCTGCTATTACATTTTGCGGGCTGCGCGAATTATAGCGGTTGCCATAAATAGGTTTGGCGCACCAGTTACATTTAAACGGGCAGCCACGGGTTGTACCCATGTTGATAGAGAAGTAACCTGCATTTTTTAACCAGCTATCTCGATAGGGCTCCATATCTACCAGATCCCAGGCAGGCAGCGGCAAACTATCAAGATCTTTTAAAACATGGCGGTATTGTGTTTTAACAACCTTATTATTCTCATCTATAAAAGCTAAGCCTGGTATAAAGGCAACGTCTTTTTCGCCGGCTTTTATATAATTTGCCAATTCAAGCAAAGTTTGTTCGGCTTCGCCTATGATCACAAAATCGGCACCTTCTTTTAAATATTCTTCGTACCGGTCTGTAGAGTCCGAGCTGGAAACAATTACCGTACAACCTTTAGCCTTAGCCATTTTACACATACTAAACGCGGCCTCGCGCATATTGGTAAGGCACATTTTGGTGAGGTAATTAAAGCCATCATCATAGATCACAAAAAAATCGGGCGTAGTTTCTTTTAATACAGGTTCAACTTCGGCGGGGTCGGCAACAAACATGGTATCAAATAAAGAAACATTGTAGCCATTCTCGCGCATTAACGCCGCTGCGTATAGTGTACCCAACGGTGCATAAGGCTGGCCAAGCGCCCATTGCTTGGGATCAAATCGTAAAAAATAGGAATGTGAAAACAATATATTATTCATAACCTATAATGTTGCAAAAGGCGATAGACTTAAACTGCAAACACACTTTACACAAATTGCATTTGTGCTCATGTTTAATTCTTTTCTGAAACTGATTGCCTCTTTAGTATTCAATATATCCGCCAGCGAATTATCCCTGATATTGCCAATGCTATCATGAAAAAAACAGGGCCTTACATTGCCATCAGCCTCAATAACCGTTGATACCCAAGGCGCGTTACATTTTTTAAAAGGGAACGCATTTAAACCATAAAAGGCCGCATAGTAATTATATATATCCTGTATTTTCTCTTTTGATTCGGCTATAAACCTATTTTCAAAATCAGCCACATTATCATTAATTATATGCGTGATAATTGATTGTAGTTCGGGTAGTTCGCGCTCGTCAATTAATATCTCATGCTGTTTGGGTTCGGCCCAGGCAGTTTGGCGGTTAAAGGCATGGCTGCTAACATCTGCAGGCAAAAAACTTATTTGATCTATACCCATTGCCTTTGCCGCGCTAATAATAGCCGGCCAGTTCCTGAAATTTAGGCGATGGATAACCGTACGTGCCGTAATACGATAGTTGGGGTTGATTGATTTAATATGCTCCACCCCTTCTTTCAATTTTTTAAAAGCGTTAGGGATATTACGGATAGCATCATGTATAGCCTCATCGCCATCGAGTGATACCACCATATCATCCACCCATTTTAAGAGTTGGTCTGCGTTCTTTTCTATAGATAGACCTGTAGTTAACAGGCTGATTTTTATATTTTTCTTTTTAAGGATTTCGCAAAGCTTAAAAAAGTTGGTATTCAGCAACGCCTCACCGCCTGACATTACCACTTGTTTTGTATCAAATTTTTTTAATGAGAAAAGCAGATCTGTTATATCACCTTCGGTAAGCTGTTTCAGATTTTTATTATCCTTCCAAATATCGCACATTATACAGCGGCAGTTACAGGCACTATGCGGCATCAATATAACAACCGGCAACGCCGATATGCGATGCGTTTGCAAGGTGCGATAGCGCTTGTAAGTGTGTGCTATTGATGAAAGCTGCATAACCGTTAAATTTTAAAACCCTTGTATTTCAGGCTGGCGGTATTTCCATACCTTTTGCAGTAGCTTTATCTCGTAAGGGTATTGGTATACATTTATTTTATAGCGTAATGTTGATACCGCTTTTATTGCCGCGCGTTTTAGTTTGCTTAACCTTATATCGGTTGTGGTTGGGTAAACACCATTCAGCACCGTCTCAAAATTTCTTATTTTATCAATCATTTCGGCAGTGAGCCATGGAGTAAGCGGGTTTTTCCGCAGGTCGAAATTTTCCCATGCCGGGCTTATCCAATCCTCCAGCGTTTGCGGGAATTTAAAGCCGCTGGCCAATACCTGCTTGTACATTTCCGACCCTTCAGTAGGTACCGGGCTATAGGTATAAATAATGATCTCTGTTTTGGGGTTAATGGCTTTTACTTGCTTAATAAAATCTATCTCAAAATCTATCTGAGCCATTACCTGCTCTGGTGTTGGTGCAGGTGTACCTAATACAAACGAATATTCGGGTATAATATCAAACTTCTTTAAACGCTCCGCAAACTCCAGTATTTGGTCGCCGGTTTGGGTACCGCCTTTATCCATCTGCTCCAATATGGCATTGTTACCACTTTCGGCACCGAAGAATATTATTTTACAACCACCCCGGCGTATAGCTTCTAATGACGAATCTTTAAACTTACTCATGGTATCAATACGTGCCATGCCCCACCAGGTCATGTTTTCGGGTTCTATCAGTCTTGAAAACTCAACCGCACGTTTTTCTGATACAAAGAAATTATTATCATGAAATTCTATCGCGGTAGCACCCCATTTATCCTTAATATATTTAACATCATTATAAACTGTTTGGGCCGATTTAGCCTTCCATCTTGCTTCATAAATAGGCACTACCGCGCAAAAAGAACAGGTGAAAGGGCAACCGATGCTTGAGTGATAAGCCAGGGTTTTTTCGCCCAGATAGGTTTTGCCTAAAAACTTGGGGATAGGATAAAGCTCATTTAACTTGTTGTATGGTAATGGCGGTAATGAGTCCTGATCTATCAGATCTTCTTTAGCTGTTTTAACTATCCTCCCGTCTGTACCCTGGTATATCAGGTTCTTTATAAATTCAAATGGCTGATCATTCTCCAACGCATCTATCAATGCCAGAAAGGCATGGTCGCCGGGGCCGTTGATAATAAAATCGACATAACTGGAGTATAGTACAGATTCCGGCTGATTAGAAGGAAAGTAACCTCCCCATATCATTTTGGTAATTGGATATTTTGCTTTAATCGCTTTTGCCGCTATTATAGCTTGCCTTAATTGCGGGCCGGGCATTACAGTAAAGCCCAGGTATTTAAACTCGCCTGTATCTAAATAAGATTCTATTTTTTTTTGCGGATCAACCTCGCAATTGCCATCAACAATAACCCATTCGTACTTTCCTTCAACGGATGCGGCTATGTTTAAAATAGAATTTGGTATCCTATATTTAGCATTGGCGCTTTTGGGATTGAACAATAATATCTTATTCATTTTTTGTATTAGGCAGTTAAAGTAAATAGCGGTGGATTTGCACCCACCACTATTTATGAGAAACTAAAAGTAACTATGCACTACTATCAAAATAATTACGCCCCAGACTAAACAAAGGTTGCCCGATAGCCTAAATAAATTGCAGGGGCAACCATTATAAATAACAGTTCGTAATTGATTGTAGAAGTGCTTCAAACCCTATATGGCATCTAATTAACAAAGACCGATGATATTAAATAACGTTACAACCATCACCGGCAACACCCCTATTAATATCCAGCTAAAAAACGGGGAGATGATACCTGTAAAAAAAGGCTTTTATAGCGACGCTATACAGTTAACATTTGATAACGCATTGGTTTTTCCGGGACTTGTTAACTCGCACGATCACCTGGATTTTAATTTATTTCCCCAACTGGGTGACAAGGTTTATAATAACTACACCGAGTGGGGTAAGTATATTCATGAAAATTATAAGCATGAAATAGCTGCCGTTTTAAAAGTACCACTTACATTGCGTGTTAGCTGGGGAATATTTAAAAACCTGCTATGCGGTGTTACTACAGTAGTAAATCATGGCGAACAGCTGGCTATAGATAACCCGCCTATAAATGTAGAGCAATGCCATAGCATACACTCGGTACAGTTTGAAAAACGATGGAAGGTAAAGCTTAATAATCCTTTTAAACGCAGAGGGCCGGTAGTAATACATGTTGGCGAGGGTAGCGATGAGAGCTCGAACAATGAAATTGACCAACTAATTAGCTGGAACATCTTTAAAAAGAAATTGATAGGTGTACACGGCGTAGCCATGAGTGAAGACCAGGCAAAAAAATTCGAAGCCCTAATATGGTGCCCTAAATCTAATTACTTTTTACTGAATAAAACCGCGGCGGCTGATCATTTAAAAAAACATACCACTATATTATTTGGCACAGACTCTACCCTTACCGGTAACTGGAATATATGGGACCATATACGCCTGGCACGCAAAACACAAATGCTGACCGATACAGAACTGTACAGTTCGCTACATTTGGGCGGCTCGGCCAGTTGGCAAACAAAAACCGATAATGAAGGAACAGTTGTTGTAGCAAAAAAGAAAGACGATGAAACATCGTTGGAGTCCTTTTATGCTACTGACCCCTCAGATATTTTACTGGTTGTGCATAACGAACATATCAGGCTGTTTGATGCCAGTTTATTAAATCAGTTAAACCATATCAACTTAAATGAGTTTAGCCAGATTTGTATAAACGGAACCTGTAAATATGTGCAAGGCGATTTGCCTGGTTTAATGGAACAGATAAAAGAATATTACCCCGAGGTAGTTTTCCCAATAACAGCTAACTAATCCCGGTATGACTATCTACCATAAAATACGCTCAAAATTATTACGCGAGTCTAAATGCCTGTTGCGGGATATACGTTATTATTTAGGGCTGGATCATTCTTTTTATAAAAATGCACGAGGTAGCCGTATATTGATTTATCATGGCATTTGCAAACATGACCATACCCGTTTTAACCCCATTTTTTTAACTGCGAAAACTTTTGAAAAGCAATTAAAACTTTTTAAAAAGCATTGTAATATTATCACACTGGATGATTATTATAATAAGCGTTTTAGCGATGATAAATTTAATATATGTATCACCTTTGATGATGGTTATGCCAATAACTATCAATATGTATTGCCATCGTTAGAAAAGCACAATGTACCTGCAACATTTTTTGTTACAGGGATAACAAATGAAGGCTACGATATTTTATGGAACGATTTTTTAGGCATTGTAAGTAAATACGGCCCCGAAAAAATAATTTACAAAACTGAGTTATATTACAAAGGAGCACATAATCAATACTTTTCTGCCGAAAACCATATAGCCCTTAAAGATAAACTGCGCAAAGGCGGTTTTGTGGAAAAAGCCGACATGATGAAAATACTATATCCAGTAGTACCATTTAAAAATGATGAATGGAATACAGACTATTGGCTGCAAATGACCAAAGGACAAATTAAAGAACTTGCTGCATCGCCATACGCACAAATAGGTGCGCATGGTTATTATCATAACGACCTTGCCTTAATAAACATTGAAGATGCTTTTAACGAAATGGTGCAGGTAAAACAATATTTGGAAACTATTATTGAAAAACCCGTAATTAGTATTGCATTCCCTTATGGCAGTTATAATCAGGGTATCATTAACAAAGCTAAAAGCGCTGGTTATACCCAACTGTTGGCAATGGATTTCTCTAATGATGCTGACGTAGCAGACCAAACCATGCGCGAACGATTTACAGTAAATCCTTTTATATCGCCGGTTAATCAATTATACGCCACTATAACCCGTAAGTATGACTAGCGCCGCCGAAAATAAAGCGTACACCGTAAAACGGCTAAGTATAAATAGCATAGCCGACCTTGCACGATTGGACGCGCTGGTCTACCAGCGCAAACCGGCTATTGGGTTTTTTTTGAAGAAATATAATACAGTTTATACGGGAGTCAATTACATTGGCTTTATTGCTTACAACAATCAAAATCAGCCAATAGCCTTTTATGGTGTTATCCCTACCTTGCTTTGGTATAACGGGCGCACCATTTTGGTTGCCCAGTCTGTCGATGCGATGACCCACTCTGAGTACCGCAACATGGGTTTATTTACAGAGTTGGCTAACCTTACTGATGACCTATGCCGTAAAGAAAACATCCAGTTAGTTTTTGGTTTCCCTAATCAAAACTCGTATCCGGGTTTAATAAAGTTACACTGGCATATTACCGACACTATGGATAGATTCACTATCCCGGTAAAATGCATTCCGCTAGAAAAGATCGTCCACAAATACCCGTTTTTAAAACCCGTTTATGATCAGTATAAGAAATGGGTATTAAAAAGTTATCTAAACCAACAACAGGGTGTTGCAAGTTCTGTATTGGTTGATGGCTACAATGGTATTTTCAGGAATGATAAATATTTACAATATAAAACCTATTCGCCTACCCTTGTTATCCAAATAGACAATTCATTCTTTTGGATAAAGCCACAAAATGGTTTACAAATAGGAGATATAGCGGGCATAGCCAATAACTTTGATCAAACCATGAAGAAATTAATTGTGCTTGCCCGCAAATTGGGGTTAACACAAATTCATTTCCAGGTTAGTCCACAAACCCAATTACATACATTGTTTGCACAGCGGTACGCAGCCACGCCATCATTCGCAGTAATGTTTAAAGACCTCGGGGCTGATATAGATACCGATAAAATTAAATTCACTTTAGCCGATATTGATATTTTTTAATACTTAGCATCAATACTTTGGTAACTACTATTTTGATACTGCAAAAACCCAACATGGTAAAGCGATGTCGGATCGGGGTTAATCACTTTAGTATTGACCACTTTGCCTACTAATAACATGTGGTAACCCATTTTCCGGTTAGCTATAATTTCAACTTCTTTATATGAACCAATAATGGCAGGTACGGGGAAACCAAATAACTCACTATCATTTATAGCAAAAGGCATTTCGTGCTTTTGGGTTGGCGATGTGCTGGGATGTTTACCTAATGCGTAAACAGTTTCAATATCGATGGCATCCGTATCGCAAATAACCACCTTTTTTGCGGCTAGTATTTTTTCAAGGGTAACGTTGGTGGTTCTTAATCCTAATATATAAATATCTTCTTCGGCAATATATCCTTGTATATCCATTGGGAATATATTGTAATAGTCTTCATCCTGATAAGAAACAATAATGATTTTTCGGGGATAAGAGTACAGCGCGCTTATAACCCTGCGGCTTTGATATGTATTTTTTTTAGAGCGTAGTAGCCAGGCAAATAAAGCTAGTCTGTGTATGGCGTTAATTTGATAGTTTTTTACACTTTCAATTTTATATAAAAGTAACGCGCCGTTTGCTGTCGGCAGGGTTTCTATTAAACCAACATTTATTGCAGCCGTTGTTTTATCTGCTTTAGTAAAGTTGATCTCTGTATTTTTAGGATCAAACAAGTCCAATTGATCCGATGGCAACCATACCGACATACAAAACGGATCAAGGCAGATCATGCTATGTTTGGTCGTTATGTCAAACCGTAGTTTATTCTTACAGAGCCATACTTTTTCTTCGATCTGATTTTCATGTAAACGAGTTATAAAAAAGGTATTTATAGCCGTATTTTTGAAAAATATATTTTTTACAGACAACCCCATCGGTTAGTTACAAGTATATGTTAGATATGCTTTATCTAAATACGAATATAGCTAACTTGAGGTTGCTTATACAAGCATCTTACAAAATCAAAAACCTTAAATTGCACCTATAAATGAACTTTGTTTTTGTAAGTTATAATTACGACCCCGGCTATAATTCGCCCGAGAAATGGATCACCCGTATAAAAGGATACGCAGGTGTATTAACCAGCTTGAGCGAAAACAACAAAGTTACCCGCATAAAACAAATGAATTATGAGGGCGATGAATTATATAATGGCGTTAATTTTAAGTTTGTAAATTATCATGACCATACGTTACACTTCCCTTTAAAGCTGCACCGGCTTATTAAAAGCCTGCAACCTGATGTAGTGGTTGTACATGGTTTACATAACCCCTTACAGGTAATACAACTACGCTTTCACTTGAATAAAAAGACAAAGATCATAGCCCAAAACCATGCAGAAAAACCGGCCTCGGGCTTAAAAAAACATTTGCAAAAAATAGCAGATAAATATGTTGATGCCTATCTTTTTGCTTCAAAAGCAATGGGATTAGATTGGATTAATAAAGGCAACCTCTCATCACCCGAAAAGATACACGAGGTAATGGAAGTGTCGTCGGTTTTTTACCCGATAGATAAAGCAATTGCAAAGGCCAAAACTAATGCGGAAGGCGATAATGTATTTTTATGGGTGGGGCGGTTAGATGAAAATAAAGATCCTTTAACCGTGGTTAAATCCTTTTTAAAGTTTGCAGTAATAAACCCACAGGCCCGGTTGTATATGATCTATCAGACTGAAGAACTATTGCCAGAGATAAAAGCATTATTAGCTAATAAACCCAATGCATCTGCAATTACCCTGGTAGGTAAAGTTCCAAATGATGATCTGTTGTATTGGTACAACAGCGCCGATTTTATTATTTCAGGCTCGCATTACGAAGGTAGCGGTACCGCAGTTTGCGAAGCCATGTCATGCGGATGCATACCAATTGTTACGGACATATTTTCATTCAGAATGATAACCAATGACGGGCAAATAGGCTTGTTATATCCTGCCGGGAGTGAAGCAGATTTGCTTACCGCATTAAATCAAACACAACAAATAGATCTGCAATTTGAGCGCGAAAAAGCATTGACCTATTTTGAATCAAATCTTTCATTTAAAGCCATCGCTCAAAAAATTCAGGATATTGCGGCTTTTTTGTAGCTCGGGCCGTCAAATAAATTCATAATACTTTCTGCCATTTGGGTCATTTCATTTATTAGTACGGGTTGGTGTCCCCTATCAGTATTATTTAGCAATTCCAAAACTTTACTGTTCATTTCTTCAGCGTTATCAACAATATGATGGTGAAAAAATGCAGCTTCCATTGGTTTAAAAAAAGAAACCACGTGTGCTCCGGCATACAGGGCTTCCAATAGGACAGTGCTAAAACCCTCGTATTTTGATGGATGCAGCAATATTTTTGAGCGCTGCATTTGTTCTAAAATTTCAGGATGGGCCAACTCACCTTTAAAAGTTATATTTTTTTCCAGTTGATAAGATATTGCCAGGTCTTTTAACGCCTGCATTTCCGGGCCCTTACCGCATATCACGGCTTTAATATCGGGCAAATAATCTTTCAAGAATTTAACAGTTTCAATAAATAGCTCAAATTGCTTTAAAGGGATCAAAGAGCCTACGCCTAAAATATCAATATCTCTTTCGGCTGATGATGGTTTAAATAGTGCTGTATCTATTGCACCCGGCACAACATATTGCGCTGTCACACCATAGTTTTTGTTAAACTCATTTACCAGGTAATCAGACAAGGCTATTAAATTATCACCATTGGGCATAATGCGATAAACATATTTATTACCGGGCCGGGCATCCTGCCCCAGCAGCCATATATAATGTTTCAGCTTAAATTTATCGGCAAACTTATCAGCTACAAAGGCGCATTCGTCCAGCCAAAAACTCAATAGGCCGATAATATTATATTCAGAATGTATATTTTTAAGTTCGCGCCAGGCATGTAGCCATGTCATCCGGCGATACAGGCCGCTTTTGTTTTTTCCGCCCAGGGCAATAACTTTTATACCATTCCAGCGGTATTCACACGCTTCATAAGGATATTGAAATGCTAATACCACAATATTTAGATCCCGGTAAGTTTCTTTTAAAATCCGTACAAATATTTGTCTGTCTGGCATACAGGTACTATCCGCCTCGTCTTTGGGGAAACCCGGAGTAACTATAACCAGCGTTTTACGCATAAGCTAAATCTAATGATATTACCCTGTCGCAAAAATCAAAGCTGGCGTTATTATGTGTTATCAGCACCACTATTTTACCCTTTTGTGCCAGTAGTTTTAACTTTAAAAGGATGTTGTTTTCTGATTCTGAATCCATTTCAGAGAAAGCTTCGTCTAATATCAACAAGTCAAAGTCATGATATAGCGCCCTTGCCAGCATCAGCCGCTGCCGCTGGCCGCCACTTATATTTTTGCCGTTTTCTTTTATAAATTCATTCACTCCATCGGCGTATTGGGAAATTATATTTTCCAGTCCGCAAAATGCTATCACATCATCCAAGCGGGCCTTATCAAACCCATCATCACTAAGCGTAATATTTTTCAGTATGGTATCATTTATAATAAATGATTGCTGCTTAACGTATGATATCCTGCTTAAATATCCCTGTCTTTTTATCCAATTGGTTTTTACATCGTTAATGTAAATATTGCCTTTATGGTGTTTTAAAAACCCAAGCAACAGATGTATTATAGTTGTTTTGCCTTTACCTGATGCCGCAGATATTCCAACAAAATTGCCTGCTTGTATCTCAAAACTAATATTGTTTAATACTCTTTTATCTTTATATCTAAACTTAACCTGTTCAAATATTATTGATCTAATGGATTCAGTTTCATCAGTAAATACAATTGCAGGTTCCGCAGGTTGCAGATCTGTTATGGTAAATTGGTAAGTTTTTATCTGGCTGGCACTGTTTAATATCTTTACAATACCGGGAATGATCTTATAACTGGCTGCCATAAAAACACCGATGGTTAACAAGCTTACAGCAGGTGTACCTGCCGATAGTTTATTAATAGCTATCAAAATAAAAAAGCCTAGTATGGCAAAAACCTCCACAAGTCTTGAGGTTAACCCTTGTAAGGTTTGCTGGGTTGCAATATTATTGTTAAGCTGTAATTGCTGGTTATAATATCTGTCAACAAAAAAATCACCTTTTTGGTAAATATTACTGTCTATATACCCGGCAAGCGACTCCTGTAAATGCTGTATGGTTTTTTGGCTCACCACCCGGTTATTTGCACGTATGGCTTTTAACTTATTCCGTATAAAATTGCCTAATAATATTACCGGGGGC
>DHIR01000166.1:31693-33668 GCA_002403905.1 Mucilaginibacter sp. UBA4741 | reverse complement strand
ATATTACCGGGGGCAGCAGCAATAAAAACAACATAAAAAAAAGGTCGGGATGCCAAAAAAGTACACCTGTAATTGTTGCGAGTATCAATATACTTTGCGAAACAATTTGCTGAAGGTTGGTCAATATATAATTACTAAACTCTATTGGTTGTTGGCTTATTCGTCGGATAAGTACCGACGAATCAATATTCACAAAACGCAGGTAATCATCCGTTAAATAGCTTTGAATATTACGTTTAGATAGCCTTGAAGATATACCATAAAAAAAATGCTGTTGTAATTTAGAGTTTACATACCCTATCCAATTTTTAAAACCAAATAAAATAAGGAATAGCCCAATAAGCATCAGCGAATCTCTGTTTGCTAATTTAGCAGGTAGAAAGGAAACTATTGCCGGTTGTTGGTTTTTAATGTAAAAGTTAATTACAACCAATATCATCCCCAAAAAGGCAACATCAAGCACACCCATTACCAGGTCGAATAAAATTAGCTTAGCTAATTTTATTCGTTCCTGCTTTTGCAAGATATTTAAAATATCGGTTAAAATTTGTTTCAAACGGACAGTAAATAGCCCAGTAATTATATTATTACTGCTTACTTAATCATACGTATAAAAAACTTTATGCGTTGCCTGATATAATTGGATTACTATATATGAGGTAAGCTAGCGTAATATTCTCCTACAACTTCACCTTAGTAGTACCGCCTTGTTCCAGTAAAATATCAACCGGCTTGTTGGTTTTCCATGAACCGTTTGTAAAATCGGGTATATCAACAGCGCTCGAGCGGTTGGCGACAGATTTCTCGCTTAATGGCGAAATTGAACTCCAAAGCGCGGCATCATACACATCCTGGTCAAGCGGTAAACCGTTGCGCAGGCAATCAATAACGCGCCAATCCATCAGGAAATCCATACCACCATGGCCGCCAACTTCTTTTGCCAGCTCACCCATTTTTTTTACAATGGCTGGTTGATATTTTTTCTCCAGTTCCTGCATCTCCTTATCAGATAGCCAGCTCTCTTTTGTATCATTAGATATTTTGCCCGGAAGCGGGTACTTTAATGCGGTTCCCTTTGTCCCGGTAATTTTATGTATACGCGAATAAATATTAGGCGAACTAACATCATGTTGTATCATAATGGTGCGGCCGCTTTTAGTGCGAATGCTGGTTGTGTTCATATTGCCCCGATAATTTTTACCTGTAAAGGGTTTAAAGAAATCATCCTTGCCGGCCAACTCTTCAGCCTTTTTTTCCATCGAAAAATCATTACCCGACATTGATACCAGGTAATCCATTTTATCCCCCCGGTTAATATTCATCAACTGGCATAACGGGCCTAAACCATGTGTAGGATAGATATTTCCGTTTCGGGTTGCGTTTTGCTTTAAGCGCCACATATCCCAATAGCCGTTTTTATCAAAATTTAAGCCTAACAGGTTATGTAAATAAGCGCCTTCGGCATGCACTATTTCGCCAAAGTACCCCTGGCGCGCCATATTTAAAGTAAGCAGTTCAAAAAAATCATAACAGCAATTTTCCAGCATCATACAATGCTTACGTGTACGTTCTGAGGTTTCGACCAATTGCCAGCATTGATCCAGGGTAACCGCCGCAGGTACTTCGACAAATGCATGCTTACCATGCTCCATTGCATACAATGCCATAGGTACGTGCATATCCCAGGGTGTAGCAATATAAACCACATCAATATCCTTGCTCTCACATAATTTCTTCCACGCATCCTTATCGCCCGAATAAAGAACAGGCTGATGCGATGAACCATCCAACAGTTTAGCAGCCTTTTTAACACTTGACTCCCGGATATCGCATAAACCATTAATCTTTACGCCCTCCAACTTGGTCATATTATTTAAATGACCCGGTCCACGTTGGCCCAATCCAATAAATCCAATGCGTACCATATCTAATTTAGGCGCGGCATAGCCAGACATATTAAATTGCTGTTTATAGC
>DHIR01000166.1:20123-31646 GCA_002403905.1 Mucilaginibacter sp. UBA4741 | reverse complement strand
CTGTTTATAGCTATCAATTTGTTGAGAGCTTTCAGCTTTGCCCGGCACATCTTTAGCAAACCCTTTAAAAATGCCGCTTCCAAATACACCAAAGCCTGCCAGCCCTGTGAGTTTTAAAAAATTCCTGCGTTTATTTTCCATATTCTTTATTTGGTTTTTATGTTTGGCTATTGCCTGGTGGATTCAAACTTAAAAAAATGAATGATAAATAGGATGATTGTTAGGGATTTTTTTAGTGCCATCGGCCCAAATAATGAAGCCATTTGCGCATCTAAAGACTTCGTTGATTAGCCCATCAAACCAACTGCTTTCTAAAACAAATACTATCCGGCAGATCAACATACGGCTCATATTTGGGTATGTTTTCATATCCCATTTTTTGATACAATCCAAGCGCTTCTGTTTGGCGGTTACCTGTTTCAAGGACTGTAAATTTAAAACCTTCTTCAAGTGCCCATTTTTCCAGATCTCTAAGGATAGCGGCGCTTATACCTTTTCCACGAAAGTTGTGCCGTACAAACATTCGTTTTATTTCAACAGCATCTGTACTGAATTTTTTAAAGCAGCCGCAGCCGGCGGGTATATCACCCATATACGCTATAACCACCGTATCAATTTGCTCGATGATATTATGCTGGTCATAAATATCCATTACCTCTCCGTTGCGGACGCGTAGATCCACATCCAATTCGACGACTAACAACCTAAAGTCCGGGTTGGCGCTGGTGGTTCTTTTTAGTTCGATATTGTCCATTATTAAGGAAGAAAAGGCGCGGCCATTTCGGCTTTAGCTTCACGCATTACAAAAGTACTTTCTATTGAGCCGATAGAGAATTTTTCGAACAAATTATTCATCAGGAAAATATGGTAAGCATCCAGATCTTTTACTGCTACGCGCAATATAAAATCATACTGGCCAGACATGTGGTAACACTCCAGCACCTCGGGCAGTTTCACTATTTCACTTTCAAAATGATTAATAATTTCTTTACTATGATCCTTTAAATGTACATGAGTAAAGGCGGTGAAACCACGACCGATCATTTTAGGGTCAAGCACGGCTACATACTTTTTAATGTACCCTTTATCCTGCATCCGCCTGATTCGGTCATTAATAGTGCTGGCACTTTTAAATAGCTTCTCCCCTATTTCTTTATTGGTTAAGCGCGCGTTATCCTGCAAAATTTGCAGGATGCGGATATCCGTTTGATCTAGTTTATCAAGCATGTCGTTTATAATTCGGTTAAAACAAAAATAAAGCTAATTTTTCGGATTATATCCAACTTATTGCAACAATATCGGACAAATAACGAATTATTTATCATCATACAAACTTCTATCCTGTAAAGCCCGAACTTTAGGTTATGAAATTGGTAACCTATCAAATCAATAACGAAGAGCGGGAAGGCATAGTTGTAAATGAACAGATTTATGATTTGCAGACTAATCAGCCGGTGTATACCTATGAGCTTTTAGCGCCGGTACCACATCCTACATCTTGCCGGGATGGGTATGCTTTTCGTCAGCATGTGGCATCGGCCCGCCGTAACCGCGGACTGGAAATGATCAAGGAATTTGACCAATACCCCATCTTTTATTTTACCAATCACAACGCTATCTACGGCCCCGGCCCTATTTACTGCATGCCCGATCATTTTGAGAAACTGGATTTTGAGTTGGAGGTTGCTATCGTCATCGGCAAACAGGGTAGAAACATAAAGGCCGCGGATGCTGATAGTTATATAAAAGGCTATACTATTATGAATGATTTAAGTGCACGCACGCTGCAAATGGAAGAAATGCTACTAAACCTCGGCCCCGCCAAAGGGAAGGACTTCGCCACCGTTATTGGCCCATGGCTGGTAACACCCGATGAATTGGAACCATACAAATGTAACCCCAAACCCGGCCATGTGGGTAATAACTATAATTTAACCATGACTTGCAAAGTTAACGGCGTAGAGGTATCGCGCGGTAATATGGCTGATATGGACTGGACCTTTGCCGAGATTATTGAACGCGCGTCATACGGTTGCGACTTATATCCTGGTGATGTTATTGGCTCGGGTACTGTAGGCACTGGTTGCTTTTTAGAATTGAATGGCACAGGTTTACTAAACAGCCCCTATTATAAAACCCAATGGCTTAAAGATGGTGATATAGTTGAAATGGAAATTACCGGGTTAGGCACATTAAGCAACACCATAGTTGCCGAAGCAACCAGTTGGTCTATACTAAAGCAAAAGAAATAACCGATGAAAACCTTTGAAACCAACGAGATGACTACGGCGCAGATACACAATTACCTGCAGCATGCCATTGCGCCGCGGCCCATCGCGTTGGTATCAACCATTGATAAGGATGGTAAGGTTAACCTGAGTCCGTTTAGCTTTTTTAATTTATTTAGCGCTAACCCGCCGGTGTGCATCTTTTCGCCATCGCGCAGGGTTAGGGATAATACCACCAAACACACTTTAGAGAATGTTCAGGAAGTAGCAGAGTGTGTTATCAATATTGTAGATCATAAAATCGTTTACAAAGTAAACCAAGCCAGTGCCGAATACGCTAAAGGCGTAAACGAATTTACCGAGGCTGGATTAACCGAATTAGCATCTGTACATGTAAAACCTCCCCGCGTTGCTGAGTCGCCTGTACAATTAGAATGTTTGGTTAAACAGATAATTCCACTGGGCGATGGCCCAGGTGCAGGCAATTTGGTTTTAGCCGAAATTAAGACCATACATTTTAGAGAGGACCTGCTGGATGAAGCAGGCAAACCCATACAAGAGAATTTTGACATGGTTGCCCGCCTTGGCGGCGACTGGTATACCCGCGTAACGCCAGAGAGTTTGTTTGCGTTACCCAAACCTATTAATGAAACATTAACTCAATAGATTATGCCAAGCTATTATACCTTAGGTAAAATCCCGCACAAACGGCATACCCAGTTCAGGAAGCCGGATGGTACTTTATATGCAGAGGAACTGGTTTCGACCGAAGGTTTCTCAAGCGTGTACTCCTTAGTTTATCATGCCTACCCGCCAACGATGGTTAAAGAGTTAGGCGAGCCATATTCAGTTGAGCCAAAGATCGCCCGCGAAAAACACCTCAAGCATACCAGTCTGATAGGTTTTAATATAAAACCCGAAGATGATTACCTGCAAAGCCGCAAACCGGTTTTAGTTAATAGCGATCTGCATATTTCGCTGGCGGCCCCCCGCAAATCAATGACCGACTATTTCTACAAAAATAGCCAGGCCGATGAAGTAGTATTTATTCATGAAGGAACGGGAACATTAAAAACGGGCTTTGGTGATATCAAGTTTGCCTACGGCGATTATCTAATAATCCCCCGTGGTACCATCTACCAAATGGAGTTTGATACCGAAGCTAATCGCTTGTTTATTGTGGAAAGCTTTAGCCCCATACGCCCGCCCAAACGATATTTAAACAGCGCGGGGCAATTAATGGAACATGCGCCTTATTGTGAGCGTGATATTCGTCAACCCGAAAATTTAGAAACGCACGATGAAAAAGGTGATTTTAAAATACTGATAAAAAAACAAGGTTTGATATACCCATACATCTACGGCACACACCCTTTTGATTTTGTGGGTTGGGATGGGTTCCATTATCCATGGGCATTTTCTATCCATGATTTTGAACCGATAACCGGGCGTTTGCACCAGCCACCACCGGTACATCAAACTTTCGAGGGGCATAACTTTGTGATCTGCTCATTTGTGCCGCGCAAGTTTGATTATCACCCGCTTTCAATCCCGGCACCCTACAATCACAGCAATGTGGATAGCGATGAAGTACTGTACTACGTAGATGGCGACTTTATGAGCCGAAAAAGTGTAGTAAAAGGACAGATCACCCTGCACCCCGGCGGCATACCCCATGGGCCTGCGCCGGGTTCGGTAGAGAAATCTATCGGCAAAGAATCAACCGATGAACTAGCGGTAATGATAGACCCTTTTCGCCCGCTGATGCTGACAGAAGATGCTATCAAAATTGAAGATGAGGATTATTATAAGAGTTGGATAAGCTAATCAGCCCCTCCCAAACCCTCCCCGGGAAGGAAGAGCTTTAAAATGTAGAAAAACAAATCCTTTCAAAAGTCTCCCCTACCGGGGGAGATTTAGAGGGGGCTAATAAAACATCATGACAACACAAACAATCGAAAATAAAAAAGTCTTCCCTACCGGGAGAGATTTAGAGGGGGCTGATTTCTTGCCCCTTAATGGCACCGACTACGTGGAGTTTTACGTTGGCAACGCCAAACAAGCGGCGCATTATTATAAAACCGCTTTCGGCTTCCAGGATTTGGCTTATGCCGGACCCGAAACTGGTGTGCGTGACCGTGCATCGTACGTTTTGCAGCAAGGCAAAATACGATTGGTATTGACCACTCCCCTACACTCCGACCATCTAATTGCCGAGCATATTAAAAAACATGGCGATGGCGTAAAAATACTGGCCCTTTGGGTTGATGACGCTTATGATGCCTTTGAACAAACTACCAAGCGGGGTGCCGAGCCCTATCAACAACCACAAACCATTACGGATGAATTTGGCGAGGTGCGCACCAGCGGTATCAAATTGTATGGCGAAACAGTTCACTTGTTCATAGAGCGTAAAAACTATAAAGGTTTATTCCTGCCGGGATATCAGGCGCATCAAACCGCTTATCAGCCAACTGATACTGGCTTATTATATGTTGACCATTGCGTAGGCAACGTAGGTTGGCATAAAATGAACGATTGGGTTAATTTTTATGAGGACATTATGGGCTTTAAAAACATCCTGACGTTTGATGATAAAATGATATCTACAGAATACTCAGCCTTAATGAGCAAGGTAATGAGCAACGGAAACGGTTACGTAAAGTTCCCGATAAACGAGCCTGCCGAGGGTAAAAAGAAATCGCAAATTGAAGAGTATTTAGAATTTTATGAAGGGGAAGGCGTACAACATCTGGCATTAGCTACCCATGATATTGTAAAAACTGTAACCGATCTGCAAAGCCGTGGGGTTGAGTTTTTAACCGTACCAACATCGTACTATAAAGAGCTAACCGCACGAGTTGGCCATATTGATGAGGATTTAGGTCCGTTGGAGAAACTAGGTATTTTGGTTGACCGTGATGATGAAGGTTACCTACTCCAGATATTCACCAAACCGGTTGAGGACAGGCCGACTTTGTTCTTCGAGATCATACAACGAAAAGGTGCCAAATCATTTGGCGCGGGTAATTTTAAGGCTTTGTTTGAGGCCATTGAGCGTGAACAGGAATTGAGGGGAAATTTATAAAGCCTCGAATACCCTCTTTCCGCCAAAGGCGAAGAGGGTGGTCCAGCGAAGCGTAGACCGGGTGAGTCGATGGCGCGCATTCCTTGCAGGGCGGCGCGGACTCACCCCGCGACTCTTCGAGCGCGACCCTCTCTTCCTCAAGCGGTAAAGAGGGTTAACTAATAGATTAAAAAATATATGATGGACTTCGAAGATTTTAATAATCAGCAGGTTAAGGCTTTACCCCAACACTTGCGGCAATACATTGTAGAACAGCATTATGAGCATTATACACCTATAGATCAAGCCATTTGGCGCTACGTGATGCGGCAAAACTATAGCTATTTAAAAGATGTAGCTTACTACCCGTATATCCCCGGTTTGGAGAAGGCCGGATTAACTATCGAGCGTATTCCCAAATTACAGGAAATGAACGACGCACTGGCTAAAATAGGTTGGGGTGCTGTTACTGTTGATGGCTTTATTCCGCCTGCCGCTTTTATGGAGTACCAGGCTTATAAGGTGTTGGTTATCGCTGCCGATATTCGCCAGTTAAAACATATTGAGTACACGCCAGCGCCAGATATTATACATGAATCCGCAGGCCATGCGCCTATTATTGCCGACCCGGATTATCACCAATATTTAAGTTATTTTGGGTCGATAGGTGCAAAGGCCATGTTTTCGGCACAGGATTATGAGTTGTATGAGGCTATCCGCGCGCTATCTATTTTAAAAGAGATGCCGGATGCTGATCCTATCGACCTGAAAAAAGCCGAAGACCAGGTAGCCTACTGGCAAAAAAACATGGGTGATCCGTCTGAAATGGCCCTGTTGAGCCGTCTGCATTGGTGGACGGTAGAGTATGGATTAATAGGGAATTTGGAAAACCCAAAGATCTATGGCGCAGGCTTGTTATCATCCATCGGCGAAAGCGCTACTTGTATGCAACCTGACGTAAAAAAGCTATGGTATAACCAATACGCGGTAAATTACCCTTACGATATTACCCAACCTCAGCAGCAATTATTTGTTACCGAAACCTTCCAAAACCTGATAGACGTTTTAGAGCAATTTGCCAACAAAATGGCATTTAGGATTGGTGGTGTGTATGGCTTGCAAAAAGCGATAGAGAGTAATAATACCTGTACCGTTGTCTACAGTTCGGGCTTGCAGGTTACGGGGACATTAACCGATTTTATAAAATATCATGGCAAACCCGCGTTTATAAAAATGACGGGGCCATCGGCTTTGGCTTTTGAGGATAAGCAACTGGATGGACACGACAAAAACTATCATAAAGACGGCTATAGCTCGCCGGTTGGAAAACTGATCGATGAAAAAGTACCACTTGAATATCAGTCTATCGAAATTGGGAAATTACTTGTATTACATTTTGAAAGTGGCATTATGGTAATGGGTACTGTAACCAATGTACTAAAGAAAAGTCATAAAAACATATTGATCTCCTTCGCCGATTGTACGGTTATGAATAAAAACGGTGAGTGCTTGTTTGATCCGTCATGGGGCGCTTATGATATGGCGGTAGGCGAGTATATAGTATCTGTTTTTAGCGGCGCTGCCGACAAAAGCACTTTTGAGGAAATTGGTTATCGCCCAAAAACCACAACTTATCATCCTACTTATTCAGAAAGTACATTAAATCTGCACCGCTTGTATCAAAGCGTTAGAAGCCATCGTGAGGATAAAATTGGGAATGAGCGCTTAGTTGATATATGGGAGACATTACATAAAGATTTCCCGAATGATTGGCTGTGTCCAATGGAAATTTTAGAATTATTAGATCAGCAAACAGCATTAGCCCAAACTATAACCAGCTATTTAAAAGACAAGGCCGCCAAACAAGCCAAATTAAATAAACTGATCAATGACGGATTATCTCTATTAGTTAACCAATAAATGCCTAAAAGCAAGGCTGTCGCCTTTAAAAGCATCAAAATCAACGACATGACCAATACCGTTGATTTTGGCAATGTCTGAATGCTGCCAAAACCACCAGTTAGTATTTTTCCCAATCTGCAGCTCTTCCTGGTAATAATGCGCTATCCATAAATGATATCCATCAAAATAACCATTAAGATAATCGTTATAAAAACTCAAACCGGAATATATAATAGGCTTTACACCAGTGCTCGATTCAACCTTTGTTAAAAAAGCTTTTAACTCCCGGCGCATGGTTTCGGGTGCCACTCCGTCTAGTTGTTCAATATCAACTACTGGTGGCAGGTCGCCTTTTTCTGGTTTTACATTTTGCAAAAAGAAACGAGCTTGCCATAAACCGTTCTTTTCGGGCCTAAAAAAATGATAAGCACCACAAGTAATACCAGCTTTAGGGCCTTCGCGCCAATTTCTTTTAAAATAAGGATCAACAGTTAGCAATCCTTCGGTGGCTTTTATAAAAGCAAAACTAATATGCACACTGTCCTCCCGCATCTGGCTCACCTTTTGCCAGTCTATTTTTCCTTGTGCGTAGGATACATCAATGCCATGAATGGTGTAGTTAGATGGAACAGGTATGTTAAAACTTTTATAGGTGCGGTAATGAGGATTCTCGCCTATATCCCTGAACCATTGCCAGGTACTGCTAAACAGTTTTAACACATAACCATAATAAAACGGAGACAGTAATACAAGCAATATACCAAACCCTAACCACCTCCACGAAAATTTAGACGATGTAGATCTTTTCTTTTTTACAACCGCTTTTTTCCGGGGACCTGGCCTGGGTTTAGGTTTTGTTAACGGAGATTTCTTTGGTACAGCCACAGGGCTAAATTACTAACTTACTCTCTACCGGATGAAATGTACCGAACATTATATTTGTAGGATAATGGATAACTCTTTACAAACGTATCGCAATTTTAACAGATTGCAACTTACGTTTAAGCATCTGACTAAAATTTTATAGTTTCGCAAAATTATGTTGACTGTAGAAAAAATAGGCGGCACCTCTATGAGCGCGTTGGCCGATGTGATTAAAAATATCGTTTATTTTAATGATCAGCCTTATAACCGGGTATTGGTGGTATCTGCTTTTTCGGGCGTTACCAATCTTTTGCTGGAAAATAAAAAGACCAAGGCCCCTGGCGTTTATCATCGCATAGTACAGCATGAAGATTTTCATACACCGTTAAAAGAGTTGGTTTCAAAGCTAAAGGAGATCAATCAGCAATATCAATCGCTAGGGCTTAACCTGGAGATCGCCGATGCTTTTATTGAGCAGCATGTAGCTAAAGCACAGACTTATTTAGAAAGCGCCGCCATTATGCTGGCATCGGGCTATGTTAATGAGGGGGTATTGCAGGCCGCGAGAGAGATACTGGCATCCATAGGCGAAACCCATTCGGCCTACGTATTAACCAATATCCTGCAAAATAAAGGATTAAACGCAAGATTAATTGACCTGAGTGGCTTTGATGACCAAAAACCATTTACAATAGATCAACGCATTAAAGACGCTTTTGCCAACATCGACCTGCAAAATTGCATCTGCATTGCCACAGGCTATACCAAAGGTACCGAAGGTATTATGCGCGAGTTTGACCGTGGTTACTCTGAAGTTACTTTCAGCAAGGTAGCAGAGATATTAAAACCGCAGGAAGCCATCATCCATAAAGAATACCATTTATCAACCGCCGATCCTGCTTTGGTTGGTATTGACAACGTACAACCCGTTGGCAACACCAACTATGATATTGCCGACCAATTGGCTGATGTAGGCATGGAGGCCATCCACCCGAAAGCATCAAAACCTTTGGAGATAAACGGCATCCACCTCCGTATAAAAAACACTTTTGAACCGGCTCATCCCGGGACTTTAATTACCCGCGAATATGTATCGACATTAAAACGCGTAGAGGTAATTACCGGCACCGATCAGCTATTGCTGATAGATATATATGACCCATTGATGGTAGGCAACGTAGGCAGCGATATGCAAATAATGCAGTTGTTTTACAAGCATAATACCAGTTATACCTTTAAAACAACCAGCGCCAATAGTATCACCATTGTTATTTGGGAAAATGATTTTAAACAAGAATTGATAGACGATTTGCAAGCCTTATTTGAAAAAGCAACTTATGAGCCGGTAGCCATGGTTTGCCTGCTAGGCACCAATATGGATCAGCCGGGATTATTGGCCAAAAGTGCTACCGCGTTAGCTAAAAGCGATATCAATATTATCAGCGCCGGTGTTGCTTTACGCAAGGTTAACATCCAGTTTTTAATTGCGCGTGAGCAATTTAAAACCGCCATTATCGCCTTGAATAAAGCGGTTGGATAGGCAATATTATCTTATTACTGCAAGCTTTCATAAATATGTTACAGTAAGTAACAGGCTAAGTGATTTTAATGATTGGATTTTATTTGTAAGTTTACCCTTACCAATATTAACCCATTATTAATAAATCATTATAAAACAAGCCGATGTTTACTTACTCCATGCTCAAAAACCTGGTCTTTTTAAGTTTGCTTTTTGTATTTCCGGGCAAACCTCCTGTTAAAAAAGCTACAACTGCTAACCCTAAATGGGTGCAAATGTTTAATGGTAAAGACCTTACAGACTGGCACCCTAAGATAAGATACCATGATCTTGATGATAATTTTAAAAACACTTTTCGGGTAGAGAATGGCTTACTGGAAGTTAGATACGATCAGTACGATAATTTTAACGAAACTTATGGCCACATTTTTTATAAAAAACCATATTCATACTATTTAATAGGTGTCGAGTATCGTTTTGTTGGCGAACAGTGTAAGGGCGGTGCAGGTTGGGCTTACAAGAATAATGGCATCATGATTCACGGCCAGCCACCCGAGACCATGAAAAAAGATCAGGATTTCCCAAATTCGATTGAGGTACAATTGCTTGGCGGCTCGGGCAAAGGCAACCGCCCTACTGCAAACGTATGCACGCCGGGTACCCAGTATGAAAACGATGGTAAAATAATTACACAGCATTGCACCGACTCTAAAGCGCAAACTTATAATGGCGACCAATGGGTACGTGTGGAAGCCTTGGTTTTGGGAGACTCATTAGTGGTACATTATGTAAACGGCGAGGAAGTAATGCGTTACCAAAAACCACAAACCGATCCTCCGAAAGGCGAACATGGCGAAGGCACAATGCTTAAAAGTGGTTCAATTTCTCTCCAAAGCGAAAGCCACCCTACTGATTTCAGGAAGATTGAGATCATAGATCTGGAGAAATATGCCAAAGACCCTAAAAAGCTTCAACAAGTGATAGCCAAATTAATGTCAGAAAAAAGAGTAGCAAAACAATAACACTATACAACAGCAAATACAATGTTTAAATTAACTATAAGCCTTGCATCAACCCTTATCCTGTTTATGGGAGTACAGGGGTTCTTTACTAAGCCTAAGCCCACGCCAAAACTGGCAGCACAAAACCCGCCTGAATTAAAAATCACACCATTTACCGGCCCGGACATTACGCCCAGTCCTGCTTGTTTAGCGGTTGCGCCAACCGGCGAAGTGTACGTTGGTGTGGATATGATCGGATCGTTAGGTAAAGATCCGGGCAAGGGCAGCATCATTAAATTGGTTGACAGCAACAATGATGGCATACCGGATAAACATACGGTATTTGCCATGGTAGATAACCCTCGCGGTATAATTGTTAAAGGCGATAAGGTTTTTGTACTGCACACCACTTTCTCAAAAGAGACCAAAAAAGCGACAGGCATGGCCCTTGTAGTTTTTGAAGATAAAAATGGCGATGGCGTAGCCGACGGCCCTGAAAAACCATTGATAGAAAACTTTAGCAATACCCATTACTTGCAGGAACGCGGTACCGACCACGCCACTAATGGTATACGCATGGGTATTGACGGCTGGATTTATGTTGGTGTTGGTGACTTTGGTTTTCATGACGCTATCGATCGTTCAGGTAAAAAGCTAACTATGTTGGGCGGCGGTATTGTACGCGTTCGTCCTGACGGAACAGAGATGGAGATTTATACCCATGGTACACGTAACGTGTATGATCTGGCTATTGACCCCTACATGAACATCTTCACCCGCGAAAACACCAATGATGGTGGTGGCTGGAATATCCGCTTCTCACATCATATCCAATCAGGCGAGTATGGTTATCCAACTTTATTTCAACATTTTACAGATGAGATATTACCGGCATTAGTAGATGTTGGCGGCGGTTCAGGAACAGGTGCGCTGTACATGGGG
>DHIR01000166.1:16909-19962 GCA_002403905.1 Mucilaginibacter sp. UBA4741 | reverse complement strand
GCTGTACATGGCCGAGCCTAACTGGCCCGAAAAATACACCAATGTGCCTATGATGGCCGATTGGGGACGCAGCATGTTGTACATACACCGGGTAACGCCTGATGGCCCAACATTTACACAAAAGGACGAAGAGTTTATTAAATTGCCACAGATAACCGATTTGGACGTTGACGGATCAGGCAGGTTATACCTTTCTGCCTGGGATGGTGCGGGTTATAGTGGCAGCCCAAGCAAGGGTTACACCGTTAGGGTCGTACCTAATAACTGGACCTATAAACCATTCCCTGATCTGCCAAAAGCATCAGTAAATGAATTGGCAGAATTATTAAAATCGCCAAGCGCGGTTGCGCGTTTAAATGCTTCGCAAGAACTATTGGACCGTTCCGGAAAACAAGCGACTGCCGCCGCGTTAAAGATCGCATCAGACAAAAGCCTTGAATTATACAGCCGTGTAGCAGGTTTATATACCTACGCTCAAGCAGCAGGCGAAAGCGCAATACCTACACTGGTTAACCTATCACACGAAAGTGTGATGAGAGAGTTTGCGTTACGCGCTTTAACAGATCGTAAAGGATTTTTAAAGAATGTACCCAACCAACCCTTCTTATTGGGATTGAATGACCCTGACCCTCGCGTACGTGTTGTTTCTATAGTTGGGCTTGGCCGTTTAGGCAACAAAGCCGTTGCACCTACCCTATTAAAAACTAAAGTTCCTGCATCATTTGTAGCGCCCGGTAAAGATGTTGCCGAAGGGCCGCATGCTACACCAAACTCGCCTATAGTACTTCCGCATTTGGCGGTTAGGGCGTTGCTGGCGCTTAATGCGGTTGATGCTTGCGTGGCAGCGATTGGTACGCCAAATTCAACATTGGCATTGTGGACCTTACGTTATATGCATGACGAAAGAGCCGTTAACGGTTTAATTGCCGCTTATAAACGTTCACAAAACGCACAGTTAAAAAAACAGATCACTATTACCTTATCACGCCTTTACAAAGAAGAAGCGCCTTATGATGCATCATGGTGGTGGGGAACCAGGCCGGATTCGCACGGCCCATATTATAAAGCTATACTTTGGAAAGAGTCGCCTGTTATTGAGACATTCTTAAAGGCGCAATGGAACAAAGCTAATGCTAACGGCAAACAGTTTCTTACTGACCTGAATTTCCGCCATAGAATGGAGATAGCAGAATTTGGTATAGAAGCAAAACCCGTAGTTGCCGGTAACGAGCGCAAAGTAGATTTGGAGAAAATAAAGAACGAAAAGGGACAGGTTGGTAAATCATCTATAGAGGATGTGTTATTGGCAGTAGCCAAAATAGATGGCGACCCGGTTGTGGGTAAGGCCTTATTTAGCAAACAAGGTTGTATAACCTGCCATAGCCTTAACAGGGGTGACAAGCCAAAAGGTCCGTTTATGGGGCAGATAGGCGGAATTATGAATAAAGAGCAAATCGCTGAGTCTATCCTTAAGCCAAGCGCTTCTATATCGCAAGGCTTTGCTACCAATGTTATAACTGCCAAAGGCAACCAGGTTTATATGGGCTTCGTAACCGAGCAAACCGCCGACCAAATCACCTTACGCAATATTACCGGCGATGTATTTACTGTTAAAACAGCCGATATCATATCGCGCAAGGAGCTGGAAACGTCTATGATGCCTGTTGGCCTGGCCAACCCATTATCATATAAAGAACTGGCATCGTTAGTTACTTTCTTATCTCAACAGAAAAATAATTAGACTCAATACCTAATAATAAAGAAGGCCCCGATATTTCGGGGCCTTTGTTATTTGTCATTTCTTTATCGGTAAAAAAAATCATTCTCTTCATCATTTCTTTATCGAAAAACTATACATACCCGATCCTATTTCTAAGGTTCTGTGCCCGTCAATATTTACAGTTGACAGTACCTTTTGCGCTTTACCAACTTCATAAACCGGCTCGGTTGCCAGATCAGGAAAATATACAACCGCTTTGGTATTAGCCGGGATTCTCACCTGTAGCTTAAACTCGCTTTTACTGTTTTGCCATGAGGATGAGATAACGCCATAAGGCGATTTAAAACTTCCACGGGCATAGGTCACATCACCAACCACACTCGGGTGGATGACGATCTCTTTTGATACTATAATATCTTCAGACTGGCCAATGCCTGCCAGGTTATTATAGAACCACTCCATTAAATGCCCCAGCATAAAATGATTGTTTGATACAAAGCGGTAAGCCTGCCATGATTCGGTAAGTGATGTAGCACCATGAGCAAGTTGATAACCATAGCCCGGCACATCATCGCGGCTGTTCATAGCAAATATCACGTCTGATCGACCTTCGTCTGCCAATACTTTTAATAAATATCTAAAACCTATATCCCCGGCGGTGATGGCATTGTTATGCGCCTGCAGATCCTTCACAATATTATCAACAACGGCTTTTTTATACTGCGGCTCTACCAAACCCATATAAACCGATATGGCGTTAGCGGTTTGGCTGCCGGTGGAATATTGGTTAGTTGACGTGTTAAAGAATACTTTATTATAGTTGCTTCGTACCCGTGCTGCCAGTTCGCCATAGTGAACAGCATCGGCTTCATTACCAGTAATTTTGGCTATACGTGTTAAAATGGAAAGATCATAAAAATAATAGGCCGTAGCGGTTAATGATTTTGGGGTAAGCTGTGCCTGACCGGGGTTTTTAGGGCCGATATCAAACCAATCGCCCAAACCATAATCCAATATATCATTATTCGCTTTCGATTTTAAATACTCCACATAGCGCTTGATCATGCCGTAGTTCTGCACCAACACGTCTTTATTGCCATACCATTGGTATAGGTACCATGGCAAGATCACTCCTGTACTCCCCCATTCAGGCGAATCAACAAAACCGCCGTCAAATTGCACGTACTCTGGCGCAATATCCGGTATCATCCCATTTTCGCGTTGCGATGTGCGGATGTTTTCTATCTCCTGCAAAAACAAATTATTTATATCAAAATTATAACGGATAGAGTTTGCCATCAGGTGCGCCTCTTCCAGCCAGCCTAATTTTTCA
>DHIR01000166.1:13540-16687 GCA_002403905.1 Mucilaginibacter sp. UBA4741 | reverse complement strand
TTCCAGCCAGCCTAATTTTTCACGGTGCGGGCAATCAGTCAAAACACTTACCATATTACTTTTAACCGCCCAGTTAATTAAGGTGTAGGTACGATTGAACAATTGGTTAGAACAATAAAAATCACCGGTTTTTGCAGAGCTGTTGCGGATGTGTAAACCGCGTAGTTCAATTACTTCCGGCAGTTTACTAGCTCCTGCTTGTTTCTGCGGTTTAGCGCCTGTTATCTGCAAATATCTAAACCCGTAATAACTAAACTTGGGTTGCCAGGTTTCAACGGCTCCGCCTTTTAAAGTGTAGGCAAAATAGTTGGGGGCACCAGTTGCCTGTTGGGTAACCAGGCCCTTATCATCCAGCAACTCGCCGGGTATTATTTTTATGGTCGAGTTTTTTGATCCTTTTATTTTTAGCTGTGGTATGGCCGATGAGTTTTGCCCAAGATCATAAACCCAGGTACTGTCATTGGGGTGGGTAATCTTTTTGGTGGTAAGCGTATCCATCACCTTAACAGGATCGGCAATTTGCGCCTTTAAGTGTGGCGAACCGTTAACAATCAAAGCTCGTTTCCAAGCGCTATCGTTAAAATTGGCGGTGTTCCAACCCGTTTTCTCTAGTCTGGCATCGTAATTTTCTCCCCCGTAAATGCTCGAAAAAGTAATAGGCCCGGCGGTTGTTTTCCAGCTTTCGTCTGATATTACATTCTCCATACTGCCATCGCTATATTCCAACTTTACCAGGCAGATCATTTTTGGGTAACCAAACGCGCCGGTTATTTTTCGGTACCGCTCGCGCGGGATATAGTACATCCCGTTGCCCAGCATAACACCAATGGCATTTAAGCCAGGTTTTAACTGTTTGGTAATATCAAAACTAACATACATGGCTTCTTTATCATAGCTTGTCCAGCCAGGGTCCAGAAAATGGTCGCCAATTGTTTTGCCGTTCAAGCTGGCTTCAAAATGCCCTAATCCGCTGATAAATAAGGATGCCTTTTTTATGATCTTACTAACTTTAAAATTTTTACGCATCAGGGGTAAAATATCTTTACCCGGCCCCAGGTTTTTAGGCCCGTTGCCATGTATCGCGGGTACAATACGTTGTGCTGGCGGCAGCTCATCATAAGCTATCCATTTAGCGCCCTTCCAGTCGGTTGCAGATAACAGTCCCATTTGCCAGGATGCAACCGCGCTCCATACTGCTACTGCATTTTTATTATCCCAAACCCGTGCTTTCCAATAATAAGTTTTGGCAGACTGCAACTCCTTACCCCCATAAGGCAGCATTATAGACTGATCTGAATTTACTTTACGCGAGTCCCAAACGTTGCCCTGATTTTTATTAATGGCCGGTAAATTATCAGCAACTATAATTTGATAGCCGGTTTGTAAAACATCGCGTTGGTCAGAATTAATTATCCAGCTTAGTTTTGGAGCAACTGCGTCAATGCCCAATGGGTTAGTTTTATTCTCGCATGTTAAATTATTTATGGTTATCTGTTGTGCATTTACCACACAACTGTACATTAATAACAAAGCCACTCCTATATATTTCATATCAAATAAGTAATAATTGGGTGCAAATCATATAGTCGCCAAGGCCTTTTGGCTAAAGCCCTTAGTTTCTTATTTATTCTTACCCGCCCCTTAAAAGGGACGGCAATGAACCGCCTGCTCCTTATCAGTTAATTGCCGTTGGGTTCAGCCAACGGATAAAGTGCCATTAAAACAGGGCTTTAGCCAAAATAGCGACAATTTGATTTACACCCGTTATAATTGGTTATCGAATATAAGTTTTAACTTATCAGAATAGAAATTAATTCAGCCTAATTTCGACTTGAGATATGGTTAAAAACCTCATATACATACTTATAAGTCATTATTTTTTATTAAATAATATTTATCAGAATATTATTTTTACATTTATTCTAACCAATTATACCTAATCACTCATCCATGAATATCAGTCGTTTACTACAGCTATTTTCCCGGCTTCCGGTTAAGCTGGGATTATTGTGTTCGATGTTGCTGCTTTTGGCGTTTATCCCCAGGGATGAAGACCCACTAGCCAAAATAGTTACGTCCTTACAGCACTGGACAGATACCATTCCGCAGGAAAAAGTATACTTACACATGGATAAGCCCTATTATGCTTTAGGTGATACCATTTGGTTTAAAGGTTATGTAACTATCGGCAGCAGGCATCAATTGTCTGCGCTGAGCGGTTCGTTGTATGTTGATCTTATCACCGAGAAAGATTCCATTGTACGATCATTAAAACTGCCCATAACATCAGGTATGGTAGTAGGTAATTTTATTTTAGGCGATGATTTTAAAGAGGGCAGCTATCGTATACGGTCATACACCCAATGGATGCGCAATGCCGGCGAGGATTACTTTTTTGACCGAACTTTTACCGTAGGCAATGTAGCCAACAGCAATATTGTAACTAAAGCCGATTACCAATATAAAGACATAGATGGCAAACCTGTTTTAACCGCCACACTAAATTACACCAATGATGAAGGTAAGCCGCTTGCCGGCAAAGATGTGCATTACCAGATAATGATCAACAAAAAAGTAGCCTGGTCTACTTCGGTTAAAACAGATATGCAAGGCAACATCGCCGTTAGGATATCTAACGAAAACCATGTTGACCTGAGCGGGGCTTATATCACCACCACGCTGGATGGCAGCAATAAAAACACCATCACCCGCGATTTCCCCATCAAGGCCGCCCTGTCACAAACTGATGTACAGTTTTTCCCGGAGAGCGGTAGTTTGGTAAATGGCATTGCCTCGCGCATCGCATTTAAAGCAGTTGGTGTTGATGGTTTGGGCGTTGCCGTAAAAGGCAAAATAGTTGATGAGACTAATAACCAGGTGACTGAATTTGAGAGTTTTCACGCAGGCATGGGTAGCTTTTTGCTTCGGCCCGTGGTTGGTAAAACCTATTCGGCAATTATCAGCTTTGCTGATGGAACAACCAAAAAAATTGCCTTGCCCAAAGCTACAGATGATGGTTATGTGTTGAGTGTTTATCAGCCAAATAAGGATAGTGTACTGGTAAGAATCAGCACCAAGCAATCCACAACGCCACAAAGCGTAAATCTAATAGCGCATACCAACGGCGAAACCATATTTGCTTCGCCT
>DHIR01000166.1:1143-13387 GCA_002403905.1 Mucilaginibacter sp. UBA4741 | reverse complement strand
GGCGAAACCATATTTGCTTCGCCTATAAAAATAGAAAAGGCGGTTACTTCTATATGGCTGGATAAAAAATCATTCCCTACCGGGATAGCGCAGTTTACCATTTTTAATAATGCCGGGGAACCGCTGAATGAACGCATCGCGTTTATCCGCAGTAATGACCTGATGCAACTAGGCATAAAAACTGCAAAAACAACCTACAATAGTAAAGAACGGGTACTGGTTAACCTGGATGCCAAGGACAGCAAGAACAAACCCACATTCGGTAATTTCTCGGTAACGGTAATTGACGAAAGCAAAGTGCCGGTTGACGAAAGTGATGAAAGCACCATTTTCTCTAACCTACTTTTAACTTCTGATTTGAAAGGTTATATAGAAAAACCTAACTATTATTTTACTAACGAAACCGATGAAGTAAATAAGGCGCTGGATAACCTGATGCTTACGCAAGGTTATCGCCGTTTTAGTTGGAAAGAATTAAACAATACTGTAAATACTAAACCGCAATTTCCGGTAGAAGGATTAGGTGTGGTGATCTCAGGTAAGGTGACAACACTAAATAATAAGCTTGTGCCTAATGCCAATGTGATGTTACTATCGGTTAAAGCGGGCGTTACAAAAGGTACAAGTACCGATGCTAACGGCAGGTTTAAGTTTGATGGTGTTTTCATGACCGACAGTATAAAATTTGCCGTACAAGCCCGTACCGCAAAAAACAGCGACAAGGTTAAAGTGATATTGGATAGTGTCCCCAAAATACATTTAAGCAAGAACCGTAATATCGGCGATGTTAGCACTAACATTACCGGCACCATTAAAGCCTATCTCAATAACATTAAAAAAGAAGATGACATTTATGAAAAAACCGGGCAGTTAGATAAAGTACACCGCTTAGCCGAGGTAAGGATCAGAGCAAGGAGACCTACACCGTCACCCTATAAAGATCAGGGCATGTACAGAATACCTGAAGGGCATGCCGATCAGACCTATATTATACCTGATCCTGAAAATTGCGCGATGTTGGGAAACTGCTTAGGACTTGGTTTAAAGTTTGTTGTTTTTAAACAATTGGGGCCGGTTATCGACTACCCGTTTATTCTGTATGTACCACCAGTCGGAGCTGCATCTTACGTGGCCGCTGCGGTAATTCTTGATGGCCGTAAATTAGATATCAATGAAATAGGTGATGTGTTTGATAACAATTATATTGACCCCGTAGGCATTGCCAAAATTGATATTGTAAGAACCGGCGCAATGACAAGTCTATTTGGTGGGCCTGCAATAATGATCTATACGAAGAGGGATTACATCCGAAAAAATTATACGCCAAGCATAGCCAATATAACCCCCAAAGGCTTTAACAAAGTGCGCGAGTTTTACTCGCCACGATACGACAGGCCCGGCAATGCCGATAAACTGCCTGATCTGCGCACCACCATTTACTGGAACCCATATTTAAAAACGGATGTAAACGGAAAAACCACTTTCAATTATTTTAATGCTGATGGGCCGGGTACTTATAAAGTGATTGTGGAAGGCATAAACGCCGCAGGCGAACTGGGCAGGCAGGTGTATCGATATACTGTTGATGGAGATCAGGCGAGTGCGGCAACCAATGCTTTGCCTTTGGTTGATAACAACCTGGCATTAATTACAGCGCCGTTGGATAGTTTTAACAAACGCCTGCCGGTTGAGAAAGTGTACCTGCACTTAGATAAACCTTACTACAATATTGGCGATACCCTTTGGTTCAAGAGCTATTTGGTGGATAGGGTGAATATGACCCCATCGCATTTAAGCGGTTTGTTATATGTGGAATTGGATAACGACAGTTCTGAAATGGTTAGGCGTATCAGCATACCTATAAAGGATGGAATGGGTTGGGGACAAATACCTTTGCCAAAAGCTATCTTCCAGGAAGGAGGTTTTACATTAAGGGCCTATACCAACTGGATGCAAAACTTTGACGAAGATTATGTTTTTAGCCAGCGATTGTATTTGGCTGTTCCATCTTCTAATACATGGCTGGTCAGATCGGCGGCTACCATTGAAAAGGTTGCTGATAAGAACCAGTTGCAGGTAGATATCAAACTCAATCGTTCTGATAACCTCGCATCGCCCCTCTCTTTCAGAAAAGTTGAGGTAAAAATATTTGACGATTGGCATTATATCTACAAAGAAACCATGCAAACCGGTATTGATGGTTCGCTTAAATTCAGTCAGCCTGTAAAAGAGAAAATGCTCAGCAAACAATTCAGGGTACAGATCACCAGCCTTGAAAAAGCGGATGGTACTAAAGTGGTACAGGTGCCGCTCAGCATTAATCGTAAACAAAACATCGACCTGCAATTTTTACCGGAGGGTGGTAATTTGGTTGCCGGCTTAAAATCTGTTGTTGGTTTCAAAGCCATTGGCGAGGATGGTAAAGGCACACCCGTAGCAGGCGCTATTGTTGACAGTAAAGGCACAGAAGTTGTTTCGTTCGCGACCATACACAATGGCATGGGGTCGATAGAGTTTACACCAAAGCCCGGCGAGAAATATAGCGCAAGACTTAGCCAGCCGCTGGTTAAAGGTTTTGATCTGCCTAAAATAAACAGTACGGGTACAGTTATGCATATCAGTAATCCCGAGCAGGGGGAAGCCATAACTGTAAGCCTGGCAAGTTTAAATGCGTTAAGTACTGATAGCGCGTGTTACCTTATTGGTACCGCGAGGGGTGTGGTGTACTATTCGCAGAAAGTTGACTTGGGTAAACCAACGCTTAGTATCGACAAAAAATTATTCCCATCAGGCATTGCAAGGATTGCTTTATTTAAAGGCAAACGACCACTTAATGAGCGCGCGGTATTTATTGACAATAACGACCAGCTAAGTATCAAAATAACACCCGATAAGGCCACCTTCCATAAACGTGACAGCGTTGGTTTAGAGATAGAGGTAAAAGACAAAAGCGGTATCCCGGTTCAAGGCAACTTCTCATTAGCAGTAACGGATGATTCGCAGGTTAGAGCAGATAGTGTGGGTAATTATGGCATTGCCGCTAGTTTGCTCATTAACTCGGAGCTAAAAGGGCATGTAGAATCAGCTGGTTACTATATCAACCGAAAAGATAAACAAGCATGGCAGGATTTAGATAACCTGATGCTTACACAAGGCTGGACAGGCTATGACTGGGCAGCTATATTTGGCCCGGCTAAACCGGCGAAATTTGAAATGCAAAAAGAGTTTAAAGTTAAAGGGCAGGTTACTAATCTATTATACAAGCCAATAGCCAACGCTTCGGTATTGATCTCATCGCAAAAACCGCAGTTTGTTACTACGGTTACTGCGGATGCCGAGGGCAGGTATGAGTTTAAAGGATTGCCTCAGATAGACAGCGGCTCCTTCTTTTTACAGGCCAGCAAGGCAAATGGTAAAAAAATGAGCTTTGGTAATGTAAGTGTCGACAAATTTAAAGCACCGGCTGTACCTGAAACCTTAAAGGATCCAATATTACCATGGTATGTTAACAGCGATAGCGTACAGATAAACTACGTTAAACGTAAGGCCGAAAAAGATAATGATGAAAACATGAAACTTACCGGGCACGTACTAAAACAAGTGGAGATAAAGGATAAAAAAATAATTAAAGAATCATCAAGAAATCGGAATGGCCCAGGTAGGGCAGATCTGGTATTTGATGAAAAGGATATTAAAGAATCGACCACCTTAAATCTTTATCAGCTCATTAAACAAAAGCTGCCCGGATTGCGGGTCATTGATTACCATGGCATGCCATCGCTAATGCTAAATAACTTTTTAGTAGTAATAGAAATTGACGGGGGTGGATTACGTATTTCATTAAATATGAATCCAACCGTAGATGAGTTGATAGACGAGCTAAGTGCTTTTCAGGTAGCGACACTTAGTAGTATGGAAGTAGTATACAGTAACAAATACATGCATTACTATCAAAAAACGCATCAGATTCAGCAAGTCCCGCCAAGTGTTGTAAATGATTCCGAAGAAATGCTAAAAGGCCATATACCTGTACCTACTGGAGAAGAATACTATTGCGAAGGTCCGTTTTATAAACTAGGCTTTAGGCCTGGCTATTTGGAGGCGAGGGCAAATGTATTAACCAATAATTATGTTGACATAGCAGTTATTGTGATCACTACAAAAAATGGGAATGGATGGTTTAAAAACCGCGCCCCAAACGCGATAACTTACAGGCCTTTGCCAATACTATATCCACAGCAATTTTACAGCCCTAAGTATAATATTGTATCAACTGTAGTTGAGCCCGATTTTAGGTCAACGTTATACTGGGAACCCAACATCACTACCGACCAAAATGGCAAGGCAAAGGTTTCTTTTTACACATCGGATATTGAAGATAAGTACACCATAAAAGTGTCGGGCATTGGTGTAGACGGGGCAATTGGCGATGGCAGCCTGAAATTAAAGCCAAATAGCATTATCCGCAATACGGTAATTAAGCCTCCCCAATAAGATGTAGAGTTTTGCTGTCGGATTCACCGTTAAAAAACTTATCCAGGATAGATTTAAATACAGGGTAAGCATCGGGCAATGAAGCAAACAACGTCATGGATGATTTAAGTTTCAGATCGTCCGGGCTGCCAAATATGGCATAGGCATCATTGCTTTTAAGCTGCAATAGTTCGGTGCAGATTTCGATCAAACGTTGACCTAAAACCGGGTGCTGCATATAAGCCTCGGCTTCGTCTATATTTTTTATGCCATAACGTTTAGCCATCTCGCTAAACCCCAGCCCTTGTATCTGCGGAAAGATATACCACATCCAATGGCTGCGTTTGCGGCCATTTTTAATTTCTGCAAGGGCAATAGCATATTCCCGCTCCTGCGCGTTGATAAATCTTTCTAAATCTTCCATAGATCAATTACAGCAATAAACCAGCCATTTTCAAAGCATTGATTTAGCCAAACAAATAATATATTTGTTAATAGCCATTTATAAAACTCCTGTTATATGCAACATATAAAAGTTTTACTATTGATCATACTTGTTTCATGCACTCAATTAGCAATATCTCAGCAAAAAATATACAATATAACCAACTATGGCGCTAAGTTTGATCTTAAAATAAATAATGCGGCAAGTATCCAGAAAGCCATAGATGCGGCATCAGTAGCAGGTGGTGGCAAAGTGCTGGTACCGGCCGGCATATACATTACCGGCCCAATAGCACTTAAAAATGGTGTAGAACTGCATTTGGATGACAACGCCATTTTAATGGGGAGCAGCAAACGGTTACATTATCCAAACGACCAATTATTTGCAATATCAGCCCGTAACCAAAAAAACATAGCTATAACGGGCAATGGTATTATTGACGGCAACGCGCACGAGTTAATGGCAGACGTTTTTAAATTATTGCGCGCCGGTACAATTACAGATCCTGAATATCTGTTAAAACGACCAACTGAACGAAACCGGCCCGAGATTATATCGTTAGTTAATTGCAGTAATATTGTTGTTAAGGATGTTACCCTAAAGAACTCGGCCTCATGGGTGCAGGATTATACTAACTGTACCGATATGCTGATAGATCATATAAAAGTTGAAAGCACCGCTTACTGGAATAATGACGGCATTGACCTTACCGATTGCAAAAATGTAAAGGTTAGCAATTCATTTATTAATTCGGCTGATGATGGGATCTGCCTTAAATCGAGCAATAAAAACTCATGGTGCGACCATATAACCATAACCGATTGCACTATCCGATCGAGCGCCAGCGCGTTCAAATTAGGTACCGGCTCTGCCGGTGGTTTTAAGAATATTACCGCCCGCAATTTAACTGTTTATGATACTTACCGATCTGCCATAGCGTTAGAAACTGTTGACGGCGCATTTATTGACAATGTAGACATCAGAAACATTACAGCCAAAAATACCGGCAATGCTATATTTATACGGCTTGGTCATCGAAACAAAGACGAACGCTATGGCTCCATCAAACACGTTTACATAAGTGATGTTAAAGCTGATATACCAAACACCAAACCGGATATTGGTTACCCGATAGAAGGCCCCGCGCCAAAACCACTGATCCAGAGAAATTTAACACCTGCCATAATCGCCGGTATACCCGGGCATGCAATTGAAGATGTAACATTAGAGAATATAGAGATAACTTACGGAGGCGGTGGTAGTAAAAGCATAGCTTATGTTAATACCGATTCTTTGAACCATGTAAAAGAAAATATACCCGGCTACCCCGAGTTTACTATGTTTGGCGAGGTGCCATCCTATGGGTTATATGTTAGGCATACCGATAACATCAAGCTAAAAAACATAAAATTGCTATTAGCTGCTGATGATTTTAGGCCCGCGTTTATTTTTGACGATGTAAAGCAAGTTACCATACAGGGTTTAAATTTACCTGCGACAACC
This sequence comes from Mucilaginibacter sp. UBA4741, assembly GCA_002403905.1. Taxonomy (GTDB): domain Bacteria; phylum Bacteroidota; class Bacteroidia; order Sphingobacteriales; family Sphingobacteriaceae; genus Mucilaginibacter. The sequence continues at coordinate 6,966 of DHIR01000166.1, read as the reverse complement.
GCCTTGCCGGCTATTATTTTGAACCATATTACCGGGTCATCATTAAAAGAATTAAATATACCCGCCGATAACCGTTCTATAAAAAAACAATAACCTACGGTCGGCTTGCAGTACTTGCTCCAAATTTATAATTAGGTTTACTGCCCATTACAATTTTCATAGTACCGCCTTTCATCATATTAGTATAGGTGATATAGCTAGCAGGATAACTTTTGCCATTGAAAGTTATTTTTTGGATATAGATATTTTGCTCATTGTTGTTAATAGCTTCTACAACAAATGGCTTGCCTGATGTAGTTTGCAGCGTAGCCTTTTTAACAACCGGGCTGCCAATAACATATTTGCCCGAAGCCGGGAACACCGGGTAAAAACCAAGAGACGAAAACACATACCAGGCCGACATCTGGCCGCAATCTTCATTACCAATAATACCATCGGGATTATTTAGGTAAAAGTTTTTCATAATGTAGCGAACCTTTTCGGCGGTTTTCCATTGCTGTCCGGTAAAGTTATACAAGTAAGTTATATGATGGCTGGGCTCATTACCATGCGCGTACTGCCCTATTAAACCTGTAAGGTCATCCAGACCCTTAATATCAGTTTGAACTGTAAACAAGCTATCCAGCTTTTTATTAAATTGTTTTTCGCCTCCTAACAGACCTACTAATCCTTTAACATCTTCGGGCACTAACCAAAGGTATTGCCAGGCATTACCTTCAGAGTATTCATTACCGCCTGATTTAAAAGTCGAAAACTTAGCCGGAAAAGTTCCATCCGCAAGCCTTCCTCTTAAAAATCTATCCTGCGGATTAAAATAGAGTTTATAATTTTTTGATCTTTTAAGGAAGTAGTTATAATCGTCTTCCTTTTTTAATTGTTTGGCCATTAGCGCCGTACTGGCATCGCTTATAGCATATTCAAGCCCCCTTGCTGTCGAACTCTCGATAGTATTTGAAGGGATGTATTGAAAATTACGGACATATTTTAACCCCAATATATCAAGATTGGAGGTAGTTTTTATAGCATCGAACGCTCTGTGTGCATCAAAACCTTTAATTCCTTTCAGGTAAGCCTCGGCAATTACCTGCATACTGCCAATGCCAACCATCGTACCGGTTTCATTACCCATTAGGTGCCAGATAGGTAAGCGGCCCTGTTGGTCATAAATAGCCAGCATAGAGTTAACCATATCGCCTACCCTTTTTGGTTGCGTAAGCGTATAAAGCGGGTTTGCTGCGCGATAGGTATCCCATAAAGAAAATACGGAGTAGTTAGTAAAAGGCGCGTTTTTATATACCTTTCTATCCGTTCCCCTATAATCGCCATTATGATCATTAAACATGGCAGGGTCTATCATAGTATGGTATAATGATGTATAGAAAATACGTTTATCTGATAAATTAGAAGTTTCGACCTTTATGGTACTTAACTCTTTGTTCCATTTGGCATCGGCCTGTTTTGCTACATTGTCAAAATCCCAACCGGGGATTTCGGCGCTAATATTATCCAACGCGTTTTCTGAACTTACCGGCGATATACCAACTTTTAATTTTAACGTAGCCGGGGCCTTTTCAAAGCTGATAAGGCCCTTAATTGCGTTGCCCTGCCCTTCGGTTCCGTTGAGTAATTTAACATTGTCATATACACTAAATTTTGTCAAAGGCTCTGATGAACGGATAGCAAAAAATATCCATTGATCTTTTGCCCATCCTCTTGATTTACGATAACCTTCCAGTGTATAAGGATCAACCTGTTTAATATAGGTATCAGGCGATTGATCATTAATTCCTTCTTTAAGGTCGATAATTACATGCACTTCTTTTCCTGCAGGGAAATGGTATTGATGAAACCCTACCCTTTCTGTCGCGGTTAATTCAACATCCACATTATGATCTAATAACTTAACCGAATAATAACCCGGCCGGGCCTTTTCTGTCGAGTGCGAATAACGCGACGCGTACGAACCTGCCTCTATTTGCTCATGATCTTTAGCACCATTCAACCCTTTAATTACCCTTACACCCTTATCTAATTTGACATCGCCGGTATAGGGCATCATTAAAATATCAGCTAGGTCGCCAATACCGGTGCCGCTTAAATGCGTTTGGGCGAAACCTATCAAAATACTATCGGCATAATTATAGCCCGAACACCAATCCCAGCCTTTATATAAATTATCGGGCCCAACCTGTACCGCGCCAAATGGCACACTCGCGCCAACAAATACGTGCCCATGCCCGCCCGAACCAATATATGGATCGACAAACGAAGTTAGCTTTTGGGCGTTGACTTTATTAATTGCACCTATTGAAAACAGGATCAACAGTGTAACTAATATCCGGTTTTGGCTGTGGGAAAATTTCATATCAGGTTGTAGATTATTGGTTGATCAAACATAAGAAAACAAACTTGTATATACATGATATTGCAAGCTGAAATTATTTTGTTGGTATTTTTATAATTACTGCAGATGTTGCCTGCACCTTTACGGTATAGTTACCTTTATTGTCTGTAACAACAGGCACCCACTTTCCTGCCCACGGCGTATCATTGTTAATGGTAACGCCACCAAGCGTTATCCCGCTGGTTGCTGCCGCGTTGCCATTGGCAGTAAGAAAAACAGCTTTCGCTCTCCCTTTAATTCCAAGAGCTTTTATACTTACATTGGCGGCTTGCGCGCCGTTGCCGTGTTCTTTATTAATTACCGTAACATACAGGGTATCTTTACCCTTCACCGCATAAGCGGTTAAGTTAACGTTTGCCCCATTAGCAACAGTTATAGGTTGCACGGAACCATGACCACCCAAATTAAATGCCGTGATACCATAACCCAAAGGATTAAGCTGATAGTTTTTTTGTTGATCCATAAATATAGGTGCGTTTTTAACCCATTGCTTGTTGTGGAAATTCACCCCTAAACAATTATGTTCTGCCCACCAATGCATGTAATCCAGTCCGAAAAGCGCTGTAGCAAAGCTATTACTGCCGCCATCTACCTGGCCGCTAAAACTGTTTGATTCGGCCAAGCGGTATGCAAAACCATCTGCTATAACGGGTTCTAAATTTGTTTCATAAAGTGCCGGGTATTGCTTCCGGGTCCAGTCTGGCGATAGCATATTATCAATCACATCATTAATAGTGCGTCCATCTGCGCTTTGCCCTACATAGTTATGCTGGGCTATGAAACTAATTAATCCCGAGTTCTTTTCGTCATTGGCAAAATTAACCGTCCATGATTTTCCATTATAGTTGGTGCTTTTTGCTTCCGGGACCGGGTAGTTAGAACCCGTATTTGGGCCGGAAAACTTAGCCGCTGGGATAGCCTTAACAACAGCCGCCGCGAACCTGCGCCATTTGCTCAAGTACGATGGATAATCAGTTATTTCAGGGTCCTGCTTATGGTATGAGTTCCAGTCGGGTTCGTTACCAATGGAAAAGCCATCCAGCAAGGGCAGGTATTTGCTCCAGATATATTTGGCTATGTCAACATTTTCGGCAGCATTGCCGTTTAGCAAGCGTAAGGAGTAAATCACTTTTACATTGGCCGCTTTGGCAAACGCAAATAAAGCGTCTATATCCGCATTTGTGGGGGCAGTTTTATTAAAGTCTACCGCGCCACCGCCAACACGTAAGCTTTTAATACCCATTTGCCCGAAAAGGTTTAAACCCTGTTTACTATTTTCGTCAAAAAAATGACCTTTCGTTCCGGCGTTACCGGGGCGTAAACTTCCGGTTTCAAAACTTAATCCGCTAAAATTGGCAGGAATTTCTTTTCCGTGTGATTTAAGATCGATATTAAGAGTAACCGGGGCATATTTAACAAATGTGTCTGCCGAGGTTTTATCATCAGCCCTTAAAACCAAGGGAGCACTAAGCAGTGCAAATATTAGTGCGGTTAGAGGTAATATTTTGTAAGCTATTTTCATCATTAATTAAACTATTTATTATCTACCGCAACTAATAACACCGCATCAGCTACTATTGCACCATCCGCGCCCTGGTTAGATAGCTGCACATAAGCTTTTTTACCGACCGAAAACTGACTTATACCCATTGCTACCCACTCGCCTGATGTTTGGCCCACTACCTGTACATCTTTTTTATTAATGGTTTTGTTGGTGGTGTTTTGTCCGTCAAATATTTGTACCTGGGTGATGGTAGCGCTATGCGATACCTTGGGAACATATACATACACCTGGTATTTGCCTGCCTGCTTTATTTGCGGCATAAACTTAATTTCGGTTGGTGCCTTTGCTGTATCAAGCAAGAATGACGGGCCGTAGCCGCCTGTCGTTTCGCGTTTCCATAGGCCTGTTTTAATAATATTTTCGGTATCATCATTATCAACCAAAATTTCGGCAGTACTGTGGTCAACTAGTGGATTATTGGTTAATTCGGACTGTAGTTGTTTAATATCTATTTGCTGTACGCCAACTTTTTTATCAATAGCCTGGCAAGCCGCTACAGCCGCCGATTGCGCCAATACCATAAACACCGGCTCCATACGTATAGACCCATAAGCCATGTGACTAGCAGACAAACAAACCGGCACCAATAAATTATCACATTGATCAGCTTTTGGCGTTATAGACCTGTAAGCTATTGGATACGGACTAATACCGCGCAATTGCACATCGCCCTCATTTTTCACCATGCCATTAACCACCAAACGTTCGGCATTGTGCGAATCCATATTGTAAGCGCCCATGCCTATTTTATCTTCCACTACTTCCTTTCGCAGGCAGTTTGCTTCGGTCATGATGTAGGCACCTAACATTCGTCTTGCTTCGCGTACATATAGCTGTGGGGTAAAGTTTCCGTTGTTGGTGTACTCATCTTTCGGATAACCCCATTTTAGCATTTGCTGGCGCAGGTTTAACGGCATACGCGGGTCATGGCCTACAAAATACAGCAAGCCCTTGGTATAAACTTCATGAGCTTTAATAATAGCCGCGCGTGTTGCGTAATCGCCATCAGGATAAGCATAATTCATACCGATCATATCGGTTGAAAAAGGGCCATTATTATTAATATCCGTTTTATGATTAGGCATTATATCCGGCTTTAAAAACGCGTTCCAATCTTTTGATGGTTTGTTTGCAAGTACACGTAACAACAACTCATAATGAGTAGAATCATACCCTACGGGTTTTGTGATCTCGATAAGATTTGCCGGATCATTTGTTAAACATAGCCTGAAATTATACGACTGTATTTTTTTATCGCCGTTGCCAATTGGTGCCAGCGTTTCATTGCTGATCCCCCAAAGCAAGCCACTCTCGGGCTTACCCGGAATTTTATAGGGGTCGATACCATCAGGAAACTGGTGCCCCTCTCTTATCTCAACGCCGTTAACAGTCTCGTTATAAACACTGTTTGCTTCGCGACCCGTGGTGTAGCTAACACCAGCTTTAGCCATCAGGTCGCCCTCATAAGTGCAATCTATAAACTGGCTTGCTTTTATGATTTGGCTTTTAGATGCAGGGTTTATCGAGTTTTCCAGTTCGATAGCCGTAATATGATTACCTGCTTTACTTACCTTTCTAAGCCTGTTATTATAGATGATCTTAAAGTTTCCTCTTTTTACATAATCCAGGAAGATAGCTTCGGCGACTTTGGGTTCAAAGGTCCATTGTTCGAACTTGCCGTAATGTTGGCCTATGCGGCGATAAAAATCGCGGGCAAGGCCGGTAACAACATATTTATTACCGATGTCTGTAAAACCCAACCCGCCGGTTGAAAGTCCGCCCAGGCGATTGCCGGGTTCAATCAACACAACACTTTTGCCCATTTTAGCAGCGGCATAGGCCGCTATTACACCTG
>DHIR01000166.1:469-898 GCA_002403905.1 Mucilaginibacter sp. UBA4741 | reverse complement strand
CTATTACACCTGCCGATGTACCGCCATAAATGCATACATCAATACCCGCCGCTTTAGGCTTTGATTGCGCATACGCCGAATTAAATAACGATATAAAAGCGAGATAAATTAGAAAGGCTGATCTGTACATTTTCTATTGGTTGAGAATAGTAAATGTCGCATAATTATTTTAGTTTGAAAATTTATAACTGCCGGTTTTAATATCAATACTCCATGGCTTTGGTTCATTTAACCATAGCTTACCATTACCAATCTCTAGCGGCATCCATAAATAGCGCGAATCCCATTGTGCCTTGGGGTTCCATTTATCAGCCATAAAAATTACGGTAGTCGATTTTGTGCCAACTACCTTTATCATCATAGTTGATTGCGACTGGTAAGTTTTAGTTTCGGGTGGGGCTATGTCCTTAAATTCGCTCCATGGACCCT
>DHIR01000166.1:0-313 GCA_002403905.1 Mucilaginibacter sp. UBA4741 | reverse complement strand
AGCTGTAGCATATTTATTTGGGTTAGCGCCCCAACCTGTAAGTGCTGAACCGATAGCATAATACAGACCATCGTAATGAACTATAGCCCCGCCTTCTAAAGGCATTCGCACCAGGCTCATTTCTTTTTCAACGCTCATGTAGTCGTCGGCCAGTTTAACTATATGAAATCCAAGCGCACGATCTTCAAAAACTAAATACGCCGTACCATCATCATCAATAAATTGCCCTATATCACGGCTTTGGTGATCTAAAGGCCTAAAGCTTTTCACGAAAGTAAAATTGCCGTCGGGACTATCACTCACTGCAATACCC
>DHIR01000161.1 GCA_002403905.1 Mucilaginibacter sp. UBA4741 | reverse complement strand
TAACAATGGGGAGTACATTAGTCGATGTCTTGGATTATTCTATTTTTAACAGCAGCCTTAGCAAACTAAGCTTTGATACTAAATGCTTAATAAGCACTGTTAACCAATACTCATACATGGTTGCAGAGAAAGATCAGGATTTTAAGGATGCTTTAATGGGGTCGGATATTTTGCTGCCTGATGGCGTAGGTATTGTTGCCGCCGCAAAAATGTTAAATGGTGATACGGTAAAAAAAATTGCCGGGGCCGATATCCACAAACACCTGTTACAAAAATTAAACAAGGAGGGCGGAAGCTGTTTTTACCTGGGCGCTTCAGAAACAACATTGGCAGCAATCAAAAAACGGATGTCAAAAGAATACCCTAAAGTTAAAGTGGGCACCTTTTCGCCACCTTATAAAGCCGAGTTTACTGCCGAAGAAGATGCCGAAATGATAGCTGCGGTAAATAAATTTAAACCAAACGTTTTGTTTGTTGGGATGACTGCCCCGAAACAAGAAAAATGGTCATTTAAATACAAAGATCAGTTAGATGCTACTATTATTTGCCCAATAGGTGCCGTATTTGATTTCTATGCTGAAACTATAACCCGCCCGTCCGAATTTTGGATAAACCTTGGATTGGAGTGGGCCGTACGATTGGCCAAAGAACCCAAACGTATGTCTAAACGATATTTATATTATGGCCCGGCATTTTTATATGAGCTGTTTAAAGCCAAAATAGCCAATTTTACAGGTGTTTAATAATTTACCCATCCACTACATTTAGTTAGATTAAATCCTGGCACAATATAGCTATACACGTTATACCTCAATTCGCTCCAGGCACTCTTTTTAGGGAACGGAAATCCCGGAAACAATTCCTGGTTATTAGGTACAAATTTAATTTTAACGCGGAGAGCCGATTTGTTGGCAGTTAAACTCAGCGGTATCAAAAACTCATCATCGCGAAAACGACGGTTTGATGTTTTTGTGCGTAGCAAACGATTATCCAATTCGCCAGGAGGGTCAGAGTATAGACAGGTATTAGAACCTGCCAGGTACCAGGTGCCAGCCAACTTCCAATCGGCATTTTTACCAACCTCTGCAATATATACTTCGGCAGTTTGATTGGGGAAACTATAATCAAGCGTACGTCGCAATAAGGCTCCCTGGTTGTTCGCGGCAAGTTTTACAGTAAATTCTGAACTTCCACGGGTGTACCTGCCATCTTCTTCATGCGCGGGATAAACATCTTTACCTGCTGCATCTCCTAAAGATTTTAGATTTGGGAACAGATTTATCCCCAGTTCATATCTTGAAGTTATTTTTTCAACAGATGATGCGTCAGGCGAAGAATAATTATGCGCTGTTTCACTTGTTGTGTTGCCTATATCTATTTCATCTGTTTTAATTAACGAAGGGGCGGGGAGGCCGTACCAATAAGTTACAGACTCATAATGTTCTGTACTCAAATTTTCGCCGCCGTGTTCAAACTTTATAACGGCGCGTTTACCAAAAGGCATCATCTCTGCTAAAAGAAAACGGTAGGCAGACTCTATGAGGTCCTTATCATTTTTAGAGCTATTTTTACCTTGTGCGCCTAGTGGATGCCCTGCAAAAGCAAGCGTCATGTTTTGGCCGCCCCAATAATCGCCGCCGCCGGCCCATTCTTCGGTACCGGTACCATAGGCTTGTGGGCTCTCACTATCATCAAAAAAGAAACGCGGATCGCCTTCTAAAGTCCCCAGGTTAGCATTGTGCGAAAATATGAATGATGTACCTACAAAACTACCCGACCAATCATCATGTCCTTCTATGCCACGTGTATCCAGGTATGTCATATCCTTACCCGGTTCAGGCTGAGGCATATCCGCATAAGTCGCATGGAAATAACTACTTAAACCGGGTGCTGTTTTTAAAGGCTCATACCTTATCTCGTAATTAATTTCGGTATCTCCCGGATTTATATCTGCTAATTCAAACTTAGCCGATTTAAAGAACGGCATAGGGTAATAACAAGCCAGTTCTATTTTTTTATTAGGATAGTCGTAACGAATATTAATTGGGAATCCCTTTACCAAATATTCGCGTTCATCCCGATTATATAAAGTGCCTGCGCCAAAAAACAAAGCCAGTGGTGCATTTATTGATGGTTGTTTTGCATCATCCCAGGTAACAACCAATCGCAAATGCTCCAGCTCGGCAGCTTTGTCTAAAGGCAATGTTAATTTAAACGCCCTTACGGATGATGATGCAGATTTTATATTGGCAATTAATACTTTGTTTCCATTCAACTTTAAATTTCCGCTAACCTTTTTAATATTTTTTGGAGCGATATCTGTTCCGGCTTTGTCTACCAGGTCAAGTACATCTTTATCTGGCGCTTTATTAATATCCCATGAGTCTATTTGCTGCGAAAGATTTTTGGGGTTGGCATATAAATGATAGATAAAATACCCGGTACCATAATGAGTTTTTGAATAAGCTACTCTAAACGAATCTTTAAAAGGCATAGGTGTCCATATCAGGTCGGCACCTTTAGTATCGGCCCAGGTAAAGTTAAGTGGTTTAGGGAACGCTACGTCAGGTATAAACACTGTTGATGTTTTAAACTTACTCAACGCGTTCATCCGATCAGCAGTAGCGGTTTCCTGAACTATATTATCTTTTCCATCATCAATAAAATACCAGGGGCTGCCATGCCAGTGATTAGCCCTGAAAAAATAGAAAACACCTTTCCCTTTAACATCCAGGGCCACATTATAATCTTCCTGATTTGCAAACAAATAATGACTGGCATCGGCAGATTGATTGCCACCCTCGCGGTCATAAGTGCTTCGCATATAAGCCCGGTCACCAATGCGTTGCATGGGCCATTTATCCCACATTCTATACGCATCCATCCCAATAGGTATATTGGGTAGCACAATAGAGGTGGCTTGCTTTGCGTGCTGTGCAAATGATTGCGTAGCTAAACAAAGCAGCACCGGTATAAGCCGATAGGTTAAAGCTTTCATAATTAAGCAGGTTATAATAATTGGTTTAACGTGTTGTGCGATTAAAAAGCCAAAGCATATTTAAGATGATTTAGCGGTTTATTATTTTTGATATTGATGAATTGCAAAGATGTAATAGCAGTAAATTTAGTCAATATTCTTACTGATAAACCGGCAATAGATTTAGCAT